>DXAB01000115.1 GCA_019117265.1 Candidatus Olsenella pullicola | reverse complement strand
GTTCGCGCAAGCGGACATAAAAGTATAGCCGCTTAAATTAAGACAGAAACGACAAAAACTCTGAGAGAGATAACCCGTCCCCTTTTGCCCGCGACCTACTCCCTGCGGAAGAACGCGAGGGCGATCGCACCCGGACCCACGTGCGTGCCGATGGTGGCGCCCACGGACGTGATGGGCAGGTCCTCCTCGGCGACCTTGTCCTCCCAGATAGCGCGGTTGTCGTCCAGGTACTTCCTGAGAAGCTTCTGCGAGAGGCCGGTGTAGCCCAGCAGGACCGGCATGTCAAAGTCGATGCCGTGCTTCTCGACCAGCTGGTGCAGCTGGTTGCGGCCGTTCTTGGAGCCGCGCGCCTTGCCGAGCATCACGACTTCGCCGTCCTCCACGCCCACCACGGGCTTGATGGAGAGCAGCTCGCCGATGGCACCCACGCTCTTGGGAATGCGACCGCCGCGCTTGAGGTACTCAAGCGTGTCGAGAAGCGCGAGCAGGCAGACGCGGCCCACCACTCCCTCGACCTTCTCGGCAATCTCATCCGCGGAGAGACCCTCGTCCACCAGGCGCAGCGCGTAGAGCACGAGGAGGCTCTGACCGATGGTGACGTTCTCGCCGTCGACCACGTGCACCTCGGGGTAGTCCGCGGCCGCGGTGACAGCGCTCTGGTAGGTGCCGGAGAGCTTGGATGAGAGCGTGATCACCACGGCCTCCTCGCCCGCGGCGCGCACGCGCTCAAAGACCTGCTGGTAGGCAAAGGGCGTGGCCTGGCTCGTCTTGGGGAGCTCGTCGCTCTCTATGAGCAGCTCGTAGAAGCGGTCGTTGGTGAGGTCCACGCCGTCCGCGTAGGTGGTCGTTCCAAAAGTGATGCCAAGGGGAATCACGGTGAGGCGAGGGTCAAGCTCGCCCGGGAGGTCTATTCCGGAGTCGGTGATGATGCGAACGGCCATGATGCTTCCTTTCCGAGTCTCGTGCGCGGGACAAGGGCGCAAGGCGGCATGCGGTGACGCACGGAGGAGCGGGCGTGGGCTAGTCGCGCGCGAAGGTCCTCAGGCGCTCAAGGATGTGGTTGAGAGAATCGTACATCTGAAGGCGCTGGCGCATGGCGAGCTCGCCGCCAGCCTCGTCGAGCACTCGGTGAATGATGTCATCGAGCGGGCGAGCCGCCTCAAAGCCCTTCTCGGTGAGGCGCACGGGCGCGCGGTACTTGGAGGCGTCGCCCTCCTCGGTGTCCCCCACCTCAACAAAGCCGTCCTCGGCCAGGTGCGCGATGGTGCGCGACATTGCGGCGCGGCTCACGTCGACAACGCGGGCCAGCTCTGAGGCGGTGAGCCCCTCGGGGTGCTTGACCAGGTAGTAGAGGCACATCACGTCCGAGCCGCGGAAGCCCAGTCGCTTGGCCTCGGCGGTCTTAATGCGCTGAATCTCCTTGTTAAGGGCGCTGATGATGCCCACAAAGTCCTCAAAGCGCTTCTCGGTCACGACGCTCTTCTCCCCCGCCCGTCGGGCGCTCGACAGATGTTAACCGGTCAACATTATGCCCAAGAACCGGCGAGAAGAACCGGGGCTCGCAGCGGCCACGCGATATTCACATGCCAGCACGAAGCGCAGGCTCGGGTGGTTTGTTTCCGGCTGGGAAACTAACTTGCGCGGTGGTTTGGCTGCGCGTATCTTCTCATCAAGCGCAGTCACGCCTTCGGGCCGTCACATGAGAGGAGCGCCAGACATGATCATCAACGTCAACGTCAACGCACGCACGTCCATGAACTGGTGGTGGCGCAACTTCTCCTCGCTCGGTCAATGGTGAGCTTGACGCGCCATATCAATTTGCGCTGAGAGGGCTCCCGGAAGACCGGGGGCCCTTTTCTTGTTCGCGCACCGCCTTGCGGCTCGGATCCCCAAAAAACCTGACACTTTACCCTGTCACCTTTGTCATCAACATGAAAGGAAACGCCATGTCTGAGAACACCACTGCCGCCCGCACCGTCGCCACCTCCGCTGACCACGGCAAGCTCGACATCCAGGCCCTCGTTCTTCTCGCCGTGCTTCTTGCCGCCGGCTTCATCCTCAACTTCACCGTGGGCAAGGCCATCTCCGGAATCTCCGGAGGCCTCATCAGCCCCGAGTTCATCATCTCGGCATTCTGCCTCACGATTCTCGTGGTGCGTCCCAACGTCGCGCAGGCCCTCGTCATCGGCCTCATCTCCGCGGCCGTGATCCAGGTCACCACCACCTCGCCGTTCATTGACTTTGCCGCCGAGGGCGTGGCCGCCATGCTCATGGCGCTCATCGTGGCCGCCGGCATGCGCGGGTCAGCCAAGAAGTTTGTGCCGCTCGCGGGCTCCTTTGTCACCACCGTCGTCTCTGGCGTGATCTTCATGCTCATCAAGATCGCCATGGTGGGCGGCGCGGCCGAGCTCGCCGCGGCCATGCTGCCCGTGGTCCTGCTCACCGGCGTCTTCAACGCCGTCCTCGTGAGCGCGCTCTATCTCCCCATCAAGAAGGCCCTCAAGCTCGACGACTAATGGTGACAATGGTGACAGGGTTTTTTGTCATCATGACAATTTACCCTGTCACCTTTGTCATCAAAGCGAAAGGTTCGCATGGCTTTGGACGGTATCATTCAGCTGCGTGACGTCTCCTTCTCCTACGCCGGCGAGAAGGACGCGCGCGCCCTCGACCACATCTCCCTCGACATTGCACGAGGGGAGTTCGTGGGCGTGCTCGGCCCCTCGGGCGCCGGCAAGTCAACGCTCGCGGCGGCGCTCTCGGGCGCCATCCCCCACCACTTCCGCGGGCAGCTCTTTGGCGCCGTCATCGTTGACGGGCAGGACACCTGCGACGTCACGCTCACGGACGTCTCGCGCGTGGTGGGCAGCGTCAACCAGGACATCGACGCGCAGATGGTTGCGTCCGTCGTGGAGGACGAGCTGCTCTTCGGCCTTGAGAACTTCGGCGTGCCACACGGCGAGATAGAGTCGCGCCTCAGCGCCGCGCTCGAGGCCGTGGGCATCCCAGAGCTTCGCGAGCGCGAGATCGCCACCCTCTCCGGCGGCCAGAAGCAGAAGGTCGCCATCGCGGCCATGCTGGCCCTGCGCCCGCGCGTCCTGGTGCTCGACGAGCCCACCGCCGCGCTCGACCCGGCCTCCACCACCATGGTCTTCGAGACCCTGCGCAACCTCAACGAGCGCGAGGGCATCACCGTCGTGGTCATCGAGCAGAAGGTGGCCACCCTCTCAAAGTACTGCGGGCGCATCCTCGTCCTGGACCAGGGCAGCCTCGCCTTTGACGGCACGCCGCGCGAGGTCTTCTCGCACGGCGCCGAGCTGCGCGCGATGGGCGTGGACAGCCCGCGCGTGGCCCGCGTCTCCAACAGCCTCGCCCAGCACGGCCTCACTGCCCCCGGGGAGCCCTGCCTCACCGTCGCGGAGGCAAAGCGGCTGGTAGCAAACCTCGTCGGCAGCAAGGCGGGCACGCTCCCGCGCCATGAGAGGAACCCGTTGCCGGCACGCCCCTCTCGTCCCCGCGCCGCCCAGGGCGAGCCCGTCGTCTCCTTCCGCGACGTCAGCTTCACCTACCCCTCAACGGGCGCCGCGGTGCGCGACCTCACCTTTGAGGTCTACCCCGGTGAGATTGTGGGCGTGATCGGGCAGAACGGCGCCGGCAAGACCACCCTCACCAAGCTCCTGAACGGCATCCTGCACCCGGACTCCGGCGAGGTGCGCGTGGCCGGCCTCGACACGCGCGAGACGCCCACGAGCCGCCTTGCCGCGCACGTCTCGACGCTCTTCCAGAACCCCGACCGCCAGATCTGCAAGGACACCGTGCTCAACGAGGTTGCCTTTGGGCTCGAGCTCACGGGCGTCGGGGGCCGCGAGGCGCGCCGCCGCGCCAGCGCCGTCATCGAGCGCTTTGGCCTGCCCGCGGACGAGGCGCCCTTCTCGCTCTCCCGCGGGCAGCGGCAGATGGTGGCGCTGGCCTCCGTGGTGGTGATGGAGCCGGACGTGGTCCTTCTCGACGAGCCCACGAGCGGCCTTGACTACCGCGAGTGCATGACCGTCATGGAGACGGTTGCCGAAATGGCCGCCCGCGGGTGCGCCGTGGTGATGGTCTGCCACGACATGGAGGTCGTCTCTGACTTTGCCGAGCGCCTCGCTGTGATGGCGCACGGGGAGATAGTCGGGCGCGGCTCCGCGGCGGAGGTCTTCTCGGACGCCGCCCTCATGGCCCAAGCGGGCGTGGAGCCGCCGCAGATCGTGGCCCTCTCGGATGCGCTCGCGGACAGCGTCTCCCCCGCTTTTGCCGGCATATCCCAGGTCTCCGGCATCGTCGACCTCGTGAAGGAGGCGGTTGGTCGTGAATAGCATCATCGACTACGTTCCCGGGGACACCCTGCTTCACCGGCTCAACCCCGTGACCAAGCTCGCGCTTGCCGCCGCAATCATCGTGGCGACGTTTCTGGCAGACTCCTACGCCGCGCTCCTCGGGCTTCTCGCCCTCACCTTTGCGCTCGCCGCGTACGCCGGGGTGGCCGGAAGGCTGGCCAGACTGCTCAAAGTGCTCGTCCCGCTGGGCGTTGTGATGCTCTTGCTGCAGCTCGTCTTTGTGCGCGGCGGCGAGGTAGTCTGGGGCTTTGTGACCACGGAGGGCCTGGTCTCGGGCTCAAAGGTGTGCCTGCGCCTTCTGGGGGTGGCGCTCCCGCTCATCCTCGCGCTCTCCGCGACCAAGCTCACCGACCTCGCCAACGCGTGCGTCGAGGTGCTCCACGTGCCGTATCGCTACGCGTTCACGTTCACCACGGCGCTGCGCTTTGTCCCGGTGTTCTCCCAGGAGATGAGCGCCATCATGGAGGCGCAGGCCGCGCGCGGCGTGGAGTACGACACGCGCAACCCCTTCCGCAAACTGCAGCTCATGCTGCCCCTGTGCGTGCCCCTGCTCGTGAGCTCCGTGGGTCGCACGGACGCCATCGCGCTCGCCGCCGAGCAGCGCGGCTTCTACCTGCGCACGCGAGAGAGCAGCTTCAAGCGCTATCCGCTCGCCACGGCTGACTTTGCGGTGCTGGCGTGCTGCGCGGTGCTCATTGCGCTGGGAACCGTGGCGTAAGTACTGGCGAGAAGGACGGGCGGAACTTGCAAGCACCCCCCCGCGCAAGACTCGCACGCAAAAGGGGCCGGAATCCACCTGGATCCCGGCCCCGCATTATGAGATGTGGCTAGAGGCTAGTCGTCGTCACGATCGTCGTCATCGTCCCAGTCGTCGTCGCGGTCGTCATCGTCATCTCGGTCGTCACGATCGTCGTCCCGGTCGTCACGGTAGTCGTCGCGGTCGTCGTCCCAGTCGTCATCCCAGTCGTCACGGTAGTCGTCGCGATCGTCGGCGTCATCGTCGCGGTCATCGTCCCAGTCGTCGTCATCGCGGTCGTAGCGGTCCTCGCGCCAGTCATCCCAATCGTCGCGGTCATCCCAGTCGTCGTTCCCATCGACGTCAGCCTCGAGAACCTTGCCCGTGCGGGCGTCGACCTCGTACTCGTACTCCACCCCACCAGAGGTGAACTCCATCTCGTAGACTCCGTCGTCAAGCTCGTACTCGTGATCGTTGAACGACGCCTCGGAGAGCCCCAGCTGGGAGAGCACGATGTCCTTGGCGGCGTCCAGACCGATGTAACCACGGTCGTCGAGCTGCTCGGGCGCCACGGCGAGGGCGTCGGACTCAAGGCCAAAGGTGCTCACAGTGCTGCGAACGTCGCTCTCGATGCCGTTGAGGAAGTCATCGCCGGGATACCCGGAGCCCTGCTCCAGCTTGACCACCACGTTGCGATCGTGACCGTCGACCGTCTGGTCAAAGTGCCCCGCCTCATAGATCTTGCCAACGAGATCAGAGACGACGGTGCGGCACTCGCGCCCCTCGTAGCCCGTGTAGTCGCCCACGATACCCTTGCCGTCGTCGTTCACGCCCTCGACGTCGGTGACGAGCCCGTCCTGGTCGTAGTCAATCTCAATCTCGGGGTTAACGCTCAGAAGCAGCGTGCCGGCAGTCCGCGTGACCGGAGCCTCCTCGACGCTCCCCGCAGACTGAGCGGGCTCGACGGGGGTGGCCCCACATCCGGCCAGAACGGCCGCAAGGGCGACGCCCAGCGTAGCGGTGGCGAGGGTGCTCTTCAGGCTCGTGGTCTTCATGGTGTCCTCCTTGGGTGTTATGAGCCTCTTCTTGCCTTGCAGTGAGAGGTTGCGTGGGCACTGTCTCAAAACCGGGGTCGCCGGAATTATTTTTTGATCCGCGAGAAGAACTAGTCGTCGTCGGAGTCATCATCCGAGTCGTCATCGTCGCGGTCGTCGTCATCGTCATCGTCGTCGGAGTCGCCATCGTCAGAGTCGTCGTCCGAGTCGTCATCGTCCCAGTCGTCGTCAGGCTCTCGCTCCCCTCCACTGGCCGCAGGCGGAGCGGCGGGCTCAGCAGCAGCCTCGGGCCTAGGCTCAGAAGCAGACTCAGGTTCAGGCGCCGGCTCAATCTCCAACTCCTGCCCAGACTGGGTACTCGGCCCGGAGACGCTTTGCGCGGGAGGTTCTTCCGAACCTCCAGAATCCCCAACGGCGACGACTATGATCCGATGCTCCAGGTGCACCTCGAGCTCAACGACGAGCCGGTCCTCGGTCGCGACCTTCCATTCCTCGTCATCCGACTCAACTGAAAGCTCGATGGTCCCGCCGTCCTCGAGATAGCCCTGTTCCTCGGCCCGGTCGGCAAGGTCGTCCGAAACCTCATCGACCGTCCTGCCGTAGTATCCAAACCCCTCGACGAGCGCCTCGCCGTCCTCGTTTTCACCCTCAAGGGAGACAACACGGTCAAGCCTGTTGACCTCCATGCTGACCTCCGGGTTGATGGCCATGTAGACCGTTCCCACGGGGAGTCGCCAGACAACGGCACCGGAGACCACCGCCATGACGAGGCACGCCGCCGCGGCAACGAGCGCAAGGCGACGACCGCGCGTTCTTCTCGCCCGATACTCCCCAAAGGGGAGGACCTCCGCCTCACCGTAGGGGCCACCCTCAAACACCACGACGTCATCCACCCTCTGCCCCACCTCGTAACCCAGGTTTGGGACCTTGAGGAAGCGACCGTTCTCGTCGAGCGCAACGGCATAGCCAGCCGCGCATTCCATGATGAGATAGGTCATCGATCGTCACCTCCCGTCGGCGCAACGATCTTCCACAGGTGTCCTCGGATGATCTCGTATCCGTTGGTGTAGGCGAGCAGAAGTGCCACAAGATAGCGGCGATGGCGCTCGAGCGTCTTGCGCTCGACACCGGAACCGCGGGAGAGCTCGGTGATGGGCAGCTTGCCCGTGCGCTCAAGACGGTCGAGCAGATCAGCGTGCCTCCGGGCATACGCGAGCGCAAGACGACACGCCTCAAGGGTCCGCTGCTGGCGCGGGCAGTTCTCGGCAATGTCGTAGAGGCTGACGCCAAAGCCCTCCAGCTTGGCGGAGAACTCGGAGATTTCCGTCCTGCTCGCGCGGCGCATCTCGCGCTCCTCAATCTCGTCGCGCTCCGACGCCAGAGACTCGATGAGCGGACGGTCATCCTCTTCATCGGCACTGGGGCGGCACTCGTCGAGCGAGGACACCTCCGCATGCCGACGCTCCCGACGCCGGAAGTCGATCAGACGGTTCTTGATCGTCATCGCGGCGAGCGGCAAAAACGCGCCTCTCGTTCTGTCGTAGGCCATCACGGCCTCGTGAAACGCGAACATAGCAATCCCCAGCTCGTCGTCCCGCCCCTCCTGCGGCGGACGACCCATGAACCTGGACGTCTCCGCCTTGATGAACGGAAGGTAGTCGCGGACCAGCTCGTCCGCCGCCCGCGGGTCACGACGCGCCGCCGAAACCCGCCTGACGATCTCCCTGTCCTTTAGCATCGTCTCCCCTCGACGATAGAGTGCGCACCCAATGACCGGATTTTGGGGTCGCTGAGGAATTGCTTGAGTTTTTCAGGGTAGCTTGCCGGCAAACGTCCCATGTAAGCACCTGGTAAGGAGCGGCGGGCGGGCGGTTTGCGGCCCCGGACCGTCCGGAACCCGCACGTTTCCGACCATGCGCAAGGCTCATAATGGGTCGAGAAGAACCCAGAGACAGGAGCCCTATGGCGCTACCAGCCCCGCTCGACATACTGCGCAACACCTTTGGTTACGAGGCGTTTCGCCCGCACCAGGCGGAGATCGTGGACGCTGCGCTCACCGGCCGCGACGTGCTGGCCGTGATGCCCACCTCGGCGGGCAAGTCGATCTGCTACCAGGTGCCGGCGCTCGCGCTCACCGCGCGCACGGGCGGCATCACGCTCGTGGTCTCACCGCTCATCTCGCTCATGGCAGACCAGGTGGGGGCGCTCCGTCAGGCTGGCGTTGCCGCGAGCTTCCTCAACTCCACGCTCGGCGTCCGCGAGCGGGCGGACGTGCTCTACGGCATCGCCTCCGGCGCGCTTTCCCTCGTCTACGTGGCGCCGGAGCGCCTTGACGACCCTGCCTTCGTAGAGACCGCCGCAGCGCGCGGCGTGGCCCTTCTCGCCGTGGACGAGGCACACTGCATCTCCCAGTGGGGAAACGACTTTAGGCCCAGCTACCAGCGCATCATTGAGTTTCTGGAGGCTCTTCCGGCGCGCCCGCCCGTGATGGCGCTCACGGCAACCGCCACCCGCGCGGTGCGCAAGGACATCGTCTCCGCCCTCGGCCTGCGCGACCCCTTTACCGTCATCGCGAGCTTTGACCGCCCCAACCTCTCCTTTGCCGTCTCGCGCCCCAGAGGCGGCGCCGAGAAGGACCGCATGCTCGTGGGCTTTGTGCGCGAGCGGGCGGAGCGCTCCGGCATCGTCTACTGCTCGAGCCGGCGCTCCGTGGAGGAGGTCTGCGAGCTGCTGCGCAACGAGGGGCTCCCCGCCACGCGCTATCACGCGGGGCTTCCCGCCGAGGAGCGCAGGCGCAACCAGGAGGACTTTCTCTTTGACCGCAGCCGCGTGATGGTGGCCACCAATGCCTTTGGCATGGGCATCGACAAGTCCAACGTGAGCTACGTGGTCCACTACAACCTGCCGCTCAGCCTGGAGAACTACTACCAGGAGGCGGGCCGTGCCGGACGCGACGGCACCAAGGCGGACTGCCTCTTGCTCTACTCCCCCGGTGACGTCCATACCGCGGAGTTTCTTCTTTCGAGGAGCGAGCCGCGCGAGGGCCTCACGGCCGAGCAGCGCGAGCTGCTTGCCGAGCGCGACTCCGAGCGGCTGCGCCAGATGGTCTTCTACGCCACCACCACGGAGTGCCTGCGCGCCCACATCCTGCGCTACTTTGGCGAGGAGGCTCCGGCGTACTGCGGCAACTGCGGAAACTGCCTCACGGACTTTGAGGAGGTGGACGCCACGACGGACTCCCTCAAGGTGGTGAGCTGCGTGGCGCGCATCGCCCAGCGCGGGCGGGCCGTGGGCGCGTCCATGATCGTGGACGTGCTGCGCGGGTCGCGCGGCGAGAAGGTCCTGCGGCGCGGGTTTGACCGGCTGTCCACGTACGGCATCATGGCGGACGTGCCGGCCGCGCGGGTGCGCGCAATCTTGGACGAGCTGGTGTTTCTCGGCGTGCTGGCGCGCACGGGCGGCGACTATCCCACGATCACGCTCACGCCGGCCTCCGGGGCGTTCCTGCGGCGCGAGGCCCCGTGGGACGGAGCGTTCACGCTCAAGGTTGCCAAGGGGGCACCGCACAGGGGTCGCGTGCCGGCGCCACCTGCCAAGACCCGTGCCGCCACGGACGTCTCTGAGCTGGACGCAGCGGGGCAGGAGCTCTATGCCCGGCTCTCCGAGCTGCGGGGGAACCTCGCGCACGAGCAGAACGTGCCGTCATACTTCATCTTCAGCAACGCCACCCTCGTTGATATGTGCGCAAAGCGGCCGAAAACCTCCGACGAGCTGCTTGCCGTCTCCGGCGTGGGCGCCAAGAAGGCCGAGCGCTACGGCGACCTCTTCCTCTCCGCCCTCAACGGGTAATTGGGGACGTGTTTTTTCTCTCAGAGATTTTGGGACAGGCCTGGCGCTGGCTTCGGGGCCGAGCGTCAAGCTCGACGGTGTAGAGGGGCTTGTAGCGGGCGCCGTCCGGGGAGAGGATGCTTCGGAAGAGCGTGAGTCGCGTGGCAACGTCCGGCAGCGGAAACGCCAGCTCGCCCAGGCCGCCCCGCGGCAGCCGTGCGCGGCGGGCGAGCGTGACGTGCGGCAGAAAGCCCTTCTCGTCATAGGAGAGCCCGCGGGCGGAAAGCTCTTCTCGCACGTGCGTCGATAGGGACAAGAGCTGCGGGTCCTTCCGTATGCCCAGCCAAAGCGTGGCGTCCCGCGCACGGCCGAAGGTGCCCAGGCCCGTGGCGCTCAGCCGAACGGGACCGACACCGAGTCGGGCCGCGTCGAGCGCCGCCATTGCCGAGCGCACCTCCGCCTCCCCCACCTCCCCGAGAAACGCGAGCGTGAGGTGCAGGTTTTCCGGATCCACAAACCGCCCGTCGCAGGCCTCGACAAGAGCTCGGGAAAGCGCCGCCGTCTCGTCCGCAAACGCCTCCGGCAGCTCCAGCGCAACAAATGCCCGCATCTCTTCTCCTCTCGCCGCCCCATCATGACAACTTACCCTGTCACCTTTGTCATCATGACAAAGGTTGAAAAAGGTGACAGGGTAAGTTGTCATGATGGGGCTGACGTCAGGGCCAACGGCTACTTCTTGGCGGGGGCGGCAAGCGGCAGAAAACGAGGCGAGAAGCACTTGTCGGTGATGATTAGATGTTTTTGCTTGGATATTGGGTGAGGCCGCGCGAAGTGGCCCTGCGCGCTCACCGCAGGGCCCCAATCGAGAGGCTTGGGGAGGTTTTGGGCAACACTTTTTATGTCGTGGGCACCTCGCGCGGCACCCAAGGGTCGGCGCGTCAGCGTTTTCGCAGGTCGTTCTTCTCGCCAGCCCGTAATTAACGTGCAGGGGTCGTCCAACATAAAACTTGTTGCCCAAAACCCACCCGTCTCACATGGCGCAGTCAGAAAGAAGGACGCGCGGCCAAGATAGGCCCAGATGATGACAAACTACCCTGTCACCTTTGTCACAAAATAGGGGCCGCCCCGTGGGGCGGCCCCGTGACCAACGGCGAGAACTACTTGAGCTCGGGCCAGAAGTCCTTGTTGGCCTCGATCATGTCGTCGAGGACCTCCTTGGCAACCGTCATGGACGGCACCGTCTTGTTGAGGGTGAAGGACTGGAGGACCTTCTCGTAGGATCCCTCGATGGCACCCTCGACGAGCAGCTTCTCGGAGTTGAGCTGCTGCATCATGAGGCCCTGCTGGAACAGCGGGATCGGGTCCTGCGCAATGACCTCGGGACCCTTCTTGCCGATGTAGGCCGGCACCTCGACCATGGCGTCGTAGGGCATGTTGGGGATGGCGCCGCGGTTCTGGGTGATGACGAGGAAGCGCGCGCCCGTGTCGTTCTTGAGGGCGATGGCGAGGTCGGCGATCCAGTCACCATGGCTGCCCGCGTAGAAGACGGACTCGTCGATCTCGCCGGTCTTCTCGTAGCGGTCGATGCCCTCGAAGAGGTTCTTCTCGCGCGTCTCCTCGACCTCGTTGGCGCGGGTGCGGCTGGGGTCGGAGTGCTCGACGAACTCCTTCTGCTGCAGATAGTAGTTGAGGTAGGTGTTGGGCAGGTACTCGGGGAAGAGCTCCATGATCTCGTAGACGCCCTTCCAGACATAGTACCAGCTACCCTTGAGGTGGCGGTTCTTCTCGCCGTCCTCGCCGTCCTTCTTCTCCTCGTACTTGTTGGACTTGATGAGGGCGCCCTTGTCCTTGAGGAAGGCCTCGGGCATGAAGATCTGGTGCTCGTGGATGTACTCGCGAAGCTTGGGCAGGACCTCCTCGCCCTTGACCTCGATGGACGTGAACCAGCCAAAGTGGTTGAGTCCAAAGTAATCGTAGACGATGTCCTTCTTGCTCACGCCCAGAGCCGCGGCGACAACGTCGATGATGGCGATGGGCATGTCGCAGATGTTGATGATGCGCGCGTTGGGGCGCAGCACGCGGCAGGCCTCGGAGACGATGGCGGCCGGGTTGGAGTAGTTGAGAATCCAGTAGTCCTTCCTGGCGTACTTCTCAACGTCGTCGATAAGCTCGACCATCGGGAAGATGGTGCGCATGCCGTAAGCGAGGCCGCCGCAGCCGCAGGTCTCCTGGCCAACGCAGCCGTGACGCAGCGGGATCTTCTCGTCCTGCTCGCGCATCGCGTAGCCGCCCACGCGCATCTGCGCAAAGATGAAGGAGGCGTCGGTGAAGGCCTCGGCCTTGTCGGTGGTCACCGTGAGCTTGATGTCCAGGCCAAGGTCCTCGTGGAGGATCCAGTCAACGAGCACGCCAATCTTGCGCTGGCGCTCCTCGTTGATGTCATAGAGGCGAATCTCGTCAACCTCGAGCTCGTCGGCGCGCAGGGCGATGGACTTGACGATGCCCGGGGTGAACGTAGAGCCGCCACCGCAAAGCGTGATGATCATGATGCAAGCACTCCCTTTCTCAAGGGCCGGCGGGGATAGGGACCCGCCGACCCATAGCTGTGACTAGAGCGACTAGAGCGTCTCGAGCGCGTTCTCCACCTTGTCGCGCATCGCGGCAACCTGCATGCCATAGATGATCTGAATGTCCGTGCCGTTGCGATTGATGCCGCTGTTGGGCACGTGGTTGATGAGGTCCTCGTTGATGAGGGAGGCATCCTTGACCATCACGCGCAGACGGGTGAAGCAGTTCTCGAGTGCCTCGATGTTACCCTTGCCGCCCAGACCGGCGATGAGGTCAAGAATGGCCTGGTCAGAGCTACCGGAGGCAGCGGGCGCGGCAACGGCGGCGGCCACGGGGGCACCCTCGAGCGCGGCCTCCTCGGAGCTCTCCTCCTCGCGACCGGGCGTGTGGAGGTTGAACTTCTTGATGAGGAAGCGGAAGAGGAAGAAGTAGATGACCGCGTTGGCAATGCCGAGGACAAACATCATCGGCCAGTTGGTCTTGTCCACGCCCAGCACGAGGTTGGAGACGAGGATGTTGATGATGCCGCCCGAGGTGCCGGCGGGGATGCTCAGGACCTTGAGCAGGACGAGGAACACGCCGGAGAGGATCGAGTGGATGACAAAGAGGACGGGGGCCGCAAAGACGAAGAGGAAGTCCATGGGCTCGGTGATGCAGGAGAGGATGGCGGTGACGATCAGCGGAATCATCACGGCCTCGGTCTTCTTGCGGTTCTGCTTGTAGACAGTGGTGATGAAGGCCAGGCCAATGCCGATGTAGGGCCAGAGGTTGTTGAAGGTGTAGCTGTTGAAGTAGGTGCTGTCGGAGAAGGGCATGCCCTCCATGGCCATCTCGGCCACGCGGATCGGATAGGCACCGGCAACGACGGTCTCTCCGAGGACGAGCGTGCCGCCCACGTCAGAGAACTGGAACGGGGTGTAGATGAGGTGGTGCAGGCCAGTGGGAACGAGCAGCTTGTTGAGCAGGCCGTAGAAGAACAGGCCGATGTTGCCCGAGCTCTGGATGAGGCCGGCGAGAGCGGAGATGGCACCCTGAACGGGCGGCCAGATGTAGCAGAAGCCCCAGCCCAGGACCCAGGAGATGAGAATCATGATGAGGAACGGGAAGCGCACGCCCGAGAACATGGAGAGGGCGATGGGGAACTGCTTGTTGGAAAAGCGGTTGAAGAGGGCGCCGGTGATGCAGCCGAGGATGATGCCGCCAAAGACGCCGGTGTCGAGCACCTGGATGCCCATGACCGTAGACTGGCCGGTGCCGGTGAGGCCGAGCATGCTCTCGCCCGCATCAACGAGCTGGCCGTTGAGGGAGAGCGTGATGTTGTTGGCCTCGAGGAACAGGAAGTAGGCCATGAGGGCGATGAGCGCCGCGTGGCCCTTGTTCTTCTTGGCCATGGCTCCGGCGATGCCCACGCAGAAGATGATCGAGAGGTTGTTGATGAGGAACATCAGCGAGTCATAGATGATCTTGCCGATGAGCTGGAACGGACCGGACTGCAGGAAGGGCAGCGCGGCGGTAACGGTGCTGTTGGTGAGAACGATGCCCACGATCAGCAGGATGCCCGCCACGGAGAGATACATCAGCGGCTGAACGATGGACTTCGCAAACACCTCCAAGGCGCCCTTGAACTTGGACTGCTTTTCAGACATGCAAAGCTCCTTTCCCTTGCGCCCGACCCATGATGGGGGTGCGGGACGGGCGAACTGCAACCAGATGGATATGCCTAGTCGGACACGCCGACGAGGTTGACGAGGTGGTAGACGAGATAGCTCTTCTCGGCGCTCGAGACGTGCGTCTTGTGAGTCTGCTCAACGTAGGCGGCAATGCGGTCCGCGCAGGCAAACGCGTCAGGGTAGTCCTCGCGCTCAAGGAGGGCGGGAACCGTCGAGTCCGCCTGCGAGCTCTCGGAGTCCATCACGCGCTGGGCAAAGAACTGCAGGTGGCGAAGGAAGCGCTCGTAGGAGAGGGACTCCGTGTCAACGCGCTCGCCATAGGCCTGCGCAACGATGCCGAGGATGCCCTTGATCATCTCCACCGAGAAGATCAGGTTGTCCGGGCGCTGGCTCATCGTGGCGTTGACGATGTGCAGCGTGATGAAGCCCATCTCCTCCTCGCTCACCCAGATGCCCAGGCGCTCGTGGATGATCTCGGCGGCGCGCTCGGCGAGGGCGAACTCCTTGCGGTAGAGGTGCTTGATCTCAAAGAGCATGGGGTTCGCAAGGGTCACGCCGCGCTTCTCGCGCTCAATCGAGAGGCTGATGTGATCGGCGAGGGCGAGGATGATTCCGTCATCGATGGGGAGGCTGGACTCGCGGCGCAGCATGGCCACGATTTCCTCGGCAATGAGGAGGTACTCGGGCGAGATGGACTTGAGCAGGCGCTCGAGGCGGCTCACGTTGTCCTGGCCCTGCAGCGAGAAGACCTTCTCCACAAGCGAGGCGTCAACGGCATCGCCCGCGCGTCGGCCAAAGCACACGCCCCGGCCGATGACCACGACCTCGCGACCGCTCTCGTCCGTGGCGAGGGCAACGTTGTTGTTGTATACGCGCTTGATGACCATGGGCGGCGTTGTCTTGGGGGCCGTCATCTAGGAGAGCCAGAGCAGCTCGTCGCCGGCGGAGACGGGGCCGGTCTCGTGCTCGCGCAGCGAGGTGCCGGAGGGGCGCTCGCAGACCACCACAAAGGTCGTGGGGTCAAAGCCGGCGTCGGCGATCTTCTTGAGGTCGATGGTCACGACAGGCTGTCCGGCGCTCACGCGCTCGCCCTGCGCCACGTGGGCGGTGAAGCCGGTGCCGTTCAGCTGGACGGTGTCGATGCCAATGTGAACCATCACCTGGGTGGCGCCGTCGTCGGTGGCAACGGCAAAGGCGTGGCCCGTTGGGAAGATGGCGCCCACGGTTCCGGAGACGGGCGCGACGATGGTGCCCTCGGTCGGGACGATGGCAACGCCGTCGCCCATGGCACGGCCGGAAAACGCCGGATCCGAGGTGGACTCAAGGGTTACCACGTTGCCGGTCGCCGGCGCAACGATGGCAAGCACGCTGGCATCTACCTGCGGCTCATTTGCGGTTGATCGCTTGGAGGAAAAGCGCGAGAACAGACCCATGACCGTATCCCTTCATAAAAATAGACCCAACCAAGGCTTCGGGGCGCCATGTGGCGCCGCCATGAAGACTTTGGTTAGGCCTGCGACCCCTCGGGGATACGCGGTAACCTTCCGCATTTCTTCTGCGACTGGATTGTATGGACACTTTGCGAGCGCACTCAACGCCGCATGCCACGAACGGTCTGGTTTGCTCCGCAAGCGGTTTTCTCGCCACCCGGATGATGACAGTTTACCCTGTCACCTTTGTCATGTCAGCACACGTGTTCTGTCTGGTGGGGGTGCTATCATGGTTGGCGACAAGAACATGTGTTTGGATTCCTTAAGGGAGAAGCCGGTGGAGCGCGCCTACCTCTGCATAGACCTCAAGTGCTTCTACGCCTCCGTGGAGTGCGTGGACCGCGGGTACGACCCCTTTGAGCGGCGCCTCGTGGTGGCCGACCCCACACGTGGGCCCAAGACCATCTGCCTGGCCATCTCGCCCGCCATGAAGGCGCTCGGGGTGCGCAACCGCTGCCGCGTCTTTGAGATCCCGGACACCATAGACTACGAGATGGCACCTCCCCGCATGCGTCGCTACATGGAGGTCTCGGCAGACATCTACAGCCTCTACCTGAGATACTTCTCGCCAGAGGACATCCACGTCTACTCCGTGGACGAGTGCTTCATCGACGTGGCCCCTTATCTGACGCTCTACAAAAAGACGCCGCGCGAGCTGGCCGTGGACCTCGTGGAGCTCGTGCGGCGCGAGACGGGCATCTGTGCCACGGCGGGCGTGGGGACCAATCTCTTTCTTGCCAAGGTGGCGCTCGACGTCACGGCCAAGCATGCGCCGGACAACATCGGCGAGCTCACCGAGGAGACGTTCAAGTGCAAGATCTGGCCGCATCGCCCCATCACGGACATCTGGGGCATCGGCCCGGGCATCGCGCGCAGGCTCGAGCGGCTGGGGGCGCGCACGCTCGGCGAGGTGGCGCTGCTGCCCGAGCAGGCCCTCTACGACGAGTTTGGCATCAACGCCGAGCTGCTCGTCGACCATGCCTGGGGCATCGAGCCCTGCACCATGGCAGAGATTCACGCCTATCGCCCCAAGGCCCACTCGCTCGCGAGCGGCCAGGTCCTCGCCTGCGACTACACCTTTGACGAGGCGCGCGTGGTGCTGCAGGAGATGGTGGACGGCATTGTGCTGGACCTCGTGGAGAAGGGCCTTGCGAGCGGGCACGTCTCGCTCTACGTGGGGTACGCGCACGAGCGGCGCGGATGGGACGAGGAGGACGAGGCTCTGGGGAGCCGCACGTTCACGGGAGAGCACGGGACGCGCGTACTCGGGCGCGAGGCGCCGCACGCGGCGGTCTCCCGCAAGCTCGAGCAGACCACCAACTCGCGCGCGCTCCTCTCCCGGCGCTTTCTGGCGCTCTACGACGAGGTGGTGGACCCCAACCGCGCCATACGCCGCGTGAACATTGGCGTGGGGGCGCTCGTGCCCGAGGAGTTTGCCGGGCTCACGCTCTTCACGGACGTTAAGGCCGAGGCGGCCGAGCGCCGCCTTGCCCGGACAACGATTGCGGTCAAGCGCCGCTTTGGCAAAAACGCCCTTCTCAGGGGCACCAGCTTCAAACCAAAGGCAACCGCACGCGAGAGAAACGAGCAAGTGGGAGGACACCATGAGTAACGAGGGGGAGCCGCGCCGCCACGTGGACCGCGCGGCCCAGTTTGTTCCGTTTGCCGCCCTGACCGGCTACTACGACCTCATCCGCGAGCGCGCCAACCTGACGCTGGCGTCAGAGCCAGACAGCGTGGTGGCAGTCCACCCTGACACCCGTGTCGTGACTAGCCCTGACGGTAGTGGGCAAAGAAGTCCGCAAGATCGTCCATGGCCTCGTGCAGAACCTCCATACGCGGGAGGTACACAATGCGGAAGTGGTCGGGCTCCGGCCAGTTGAAGCCGCCGCCGCGCGTGATGAGGATGCGCTTCTCGTGCAAGAGATCCAGCGCAAACTGCTCGTCGTCGGTGATATTGAACTTCTTGACGTCGATCTTGGGGAAGATGTAGAACGCCGCCTTGGGCTTCACGGCCGTGATGCCGTCGATGGCGTTGAGCGCCTCGTAGACGTAGTTGCGCTGCTCGTAGATGCGCCCGCCCGGCTCCACGTAGCGCTCCACGCTCTGGTAGCCGCCAAGCGCCGTCTGGACGATGGACTGCGCGGGCACGTTGGAGCACAGACGCATGTTGGAGAGCATGTTGACGCCATAGATGAAGTCGCTCATGCTGCGCTTGTTGCCCGAGAGAATCATCCATCCGATGCGGTAGCCCGCAACCATGTGGCTCTTGGACAGCCCGGAGAACGTGACGCACGGAAGGTCGGGTGCGAGCGCGGCAATGGAGATGTGCTCGTAGCCGTCCATGCACAGGCGGTCGTAGATCTCGTCCGAGAAGATCATGAGCTGGTGGCGGCGCGCGATCTCCACGATCTGCTCGAGGACCTCGCGCGGGTAGACGGCGCCGGTGGGGTTGTTGGGGTTGATGATGACGAGCGCCTTGGTGCGCGGCGTG
>DXAB01000114.1 GCA_019117265.1 Candidatus Olsenella pullicola | reverse complement strand
CTATTTCCTAAAGGCAGAATATGTCAAAAAAGACCAACAACAAGCGAATAAATTTTGCGACTTCCAAGATTCTGGAGTACCCCGATCTCCTGGAAGTACAGCTGAAGTCATTCAAGGATTTCTTCCAGCTCGAGACCACTCCCGAGAACAGGAAGGACGAAGGCCTTTTCAAGGTATTCCAGGAAATTTTCCCCATCGAGGACACGAGGAACAACTACAAGCTGGAGTTCATCGACTATTTCATCGATCCCCCGAAATACTCGATCGAGGAGTGCCTCGACAGGGGCCTGACCTACAACGTGCCGCTCAAGGCGAAGCTCCGCCTCTCCTGCACGGATCCCGACCATGAGGACTTCGACACAAGAGTACAGGACGTCTATCTCGGAAACATTCCGTACATGACTCCTGCCGGAACCTTCATCATCAACGGTTCCGAGAGAATTATCGTTTCACAGTTGCACAGGTCACCCGGCGTGTTCTTCGACCAGAGCATGCACGCCAACGGAACAAAGCTCTACTCAGCCCGCATCATTCCCTTCAAGGGCTCATGGATAGAGTTTGCAACCGACATCAACAATGTGATGTACGCGTACATCGACCGCAAGAAGAAGCTTCCGGTCACTACGCTGCTCAGAGCCATAGGCTTCAACTCTGACAAGGACATCATCGACATCTTCGACCTCGCCGACGAGATCACCGTCAGCGAAAAGGAACTTGAAGCCAACAAGGGCCGCAAGCTGGCCAACAACGTTCTCAAGACCAAATTCGAGGACTTCATCGACGAGGACACCGGAGAGGTGACTCCCGTGGAGCGCATCGAGATTATCGTCAAGAGAGGCGAAATCCTCGACGACGACACGATCAGCGCAATCCTCGACACCGACGAGAAGACCATACTCCTTCAGAAGGACGAAGTGGGCTCCAACGAGTACGCCATCATCTTCAACACCCTCCAGAAGGACCCGACAAATACCGAAATAGAGGCGATCAACTACATCTACAAGCAGCTGCGCAACTCGGAACCACCCGATGAGAGCACCGCGAGGGACGTGATCGACAAGCTCTTCTTCTCGGAAAAGAGATATGACCTCGGCAACGTGGGCCGCTACCGTCTGAACAAGAAGCTCAATCTCACGATTGACCCCGACGTGCGCGTGCTCACCAACACCGACATCATAGAGATCATCAAATACCTGATCCAGCTGATCAACTCCAAGGCGACGGTCGACGACATCGACCACCTGTCCAACCGCCGTGTGCGCACCGTTGGCGAACAGCTCGCCAACCAGTTCAGCGTGGGACTCAGCCGCATGGCCCGCACCATCAGGGAGAGGATGAACGTCCGCGACAGCGAGCAGTTCAACCCCATCGACCTCATCAACGCCAAGACGCTGTCGTCGATGATCAACTCCTTCTTCGGCACGAGCCAGCTCTCGCAGTTCATGGACCAGACCAACCCTCTTGCCGAAATCACCAACAAGAGGCGTCTTTCCGCGCTCGGCCCCGGCGGACTCAGCCGCGACAGGGCGGGATTCGAGGTCAGGGACGTGCACTACACCCACTACGGCCGACTCTGCCCTATCGAGTCGCCTGAAGGACCCAACATCGGACTCATATCGTCGCTCTGCGTGTATGCGCGCATCGACGACCTCGGCTTCATCGAGACCCCCTACCGCGACGTGAAGGACGGCAAGGTGGACCTCTCGGCCGAGGGATGCCACTATATGAGCGCGGAGGAAGAGGAGAACAAGCTCGTGTCCCTCGCCAACGTGAAGATGGACGACGACGGCAACATCCTCGAGGACCGCATCCAGTGCCGCCTCGAGGCCGACTTCCCCGTCGTGACCAAGGGCGAGGTTGACTATATGGACGTGGCCCCGAACCAGATGGCTTCAGTCGCCGCCTCCCTGATTCCCTTCCTCGAGCATGACGACGCCCACCGTGCACTGATGGGCGCCAACATGATGCGTCAGGCGGTGCCCCTCCTCAAGCCCGAATCCCCCATCGTGGGAACCGGCCTCGAGGAAAGAGCCTGCATCGACTCGCGCACCCAGTTCATCGCCGAGCGCAGCGGTGAGGTCACCTACGTGGACGCCAACGAAATCCGCATCCGCTACGACCGCACCGAGGACGAGAACTTCGTAAGCTTCTCGCCCGAGGAGACCACCTACAAGCTCCCCATCTACCGCAGGACCAACCAGAACACCACTATCACCCTGACCCCCATCGTGAGGAAGGGCGACAAGGTGGAGAAGGGCCAGGTACTCACCCAGGGCTACGCCACCCAGGACGGCGAGCTCGCCCTCGGACGCAACCTCAAGGTCGCCTTCATGCCCTGGAAGGGCTACAACTATGAGGACGCCATCGTGCTCTCCGAGGAGATGGTGAAGTGGGACGTGCTGACCTCCGTGCATGTCGACGAGTACCTCACCGAGGTCCGCGACACCAAGCGCGGAATGGAGGAGCTCACCTCCGACATCCCCAACGTCAGCGAGGACGCCACCAAGAACCTCAACGAGAACGGTATCGTCCGCGTGGGCGCCCACATCGAGCCGGGTGACATCATGATAGGAAAGATCACCCCGAAGGGCGAGAGCGACCCCTCACCCGAGGAGAAGCTGCTCAAGGCCATCTTCGGCGACAAGGCCGGCGACGTGAAGGACGCCTCCCTGAAGGCCAACCCTTCGCTGAGCGGAACCGTGATCAAGACCGCGCTCTACACCAAGCTCTCCAAGGAGAACAGCAAGAAGGGAGCGAAGAAGGACGAGCAGAAGACCCGCCTGGAAATGCGCCAGGCCGAGTACGACCGCAAGGCCGAGAAGCTCTACTCCGATTTCATCCAGAAGCTCGCCATCCTGACCAAGAACAAGAAGAGCGCAGGCATCACCGACCTCTACGGCGTCGAAATCCTTCCCAAGGACAAGAAGATCACCGTAGATGTGCTCAAGAGCATAGACTACAACAACATCAACTCAAACAAGTGGACCTCCGAGAAGGAGACCAACGCGCTGATCCGCGACCTCATCAACAACTACTGCATCGCTCTCAAGACCGAACAGGCCGTGTGCAGGCGCGAGATGGACAACATCAAGGTCGGCGACGAACTTCCCAACGGAGTCATGCAGATCGCCAAGGTCTACATCGCCAAGAAGCGCAAGATCACCGTCGGCGACAAGATGGCGGGACGCCACGGCAACAAGGGTATCGTGGCCAAGATCGTGCGCAGGGAGGACATGCCCTTCCTCGAGGACGGAACCCCCGTGGACATAGTGCTGAACCCCCTCGGCGTACCTTCGCGAATGAATCTCGGACAGATCTACGAAACCGTGCTCGGATGGGCCGGCGCAAAGCTCGGACTCAAGTTCAGCACCCCGATCTTCGACGGTGCGAGCATCGACGAGATCTGCAGCTACACCGACAAGGCCGGAGTTCCCCGCTTCGGCAAGACCCGTCTGCGCGACGGCGGCACCGGCGACTACTTCGACCAGCCCGCGACCGTCGGCGTGATCTACATGATCAAGCTCGGCCACATGGTCGACGACAAGATGCACGCCCAGCCGTTGGCACGTTATGAGAAACACAAGGGCATCAGCCAACTGCGCAAACGCCGGGCGACCGTCACCAGATGGTCGCCCGGCGCTTCTTGTGGGTCTGTCTACATCAAAAATGTTGCCCAAAACCACCCACAACGCCCCGGATTTGGCCTCCGCCTCAGCATGGGAACGCCCCCACAGCTCTGATTAACCTCTCACAATAATAGATGTTCAAATCATCTTCCCAGGAGGGCCAAGACGGACGTCCACTCGCCTACGCCGGATAACCCTCGTCCGTGACAGGCTCGAGCCACTCGTTGGAGCAGCCCTCGCCTGGCGCCTCGAAGGCGATGTGGGAGAACCAGCTGTCACGCGTGGCACCGTGCCAGTGCTTGACACCGGCGGGAATCACCACAACGTCGCCGGGGCCAAGCGCGCGGGGCTCCTTGCCCCACTCCTGGTACCAGCCACGACCGTCGGTGCAGATAAGAATCTGACCGCCGCCCTTCTCGGCGTGATGGACGTGCCAGTTGTTGCGGCAGCCTGGCTCAAAGGTCACGTTGGCCAGGCCCACGCCGGCCTCGTCAACACTGGTGAGCGGGTTCAGGTAGGACTGACCGACGAAGTAGGCGGCATACGCATCGTTAGGCGCTCCGAGGCCAAACGTGGGGACAAAGGGGGACTTCTCGCTCTTCTCGCACATAGTTTCTCCTCTCTGGGGAAAACCTGGCAGGTAGCGTCTTCCACAACAACTTCTGTTTTAACAATTTATTGAAATAGTGAGAAGACTCAGACTACCTGCTACGTTTGGGGTAGTTGTGGACGCGCGGTTGGACGCCCTCGGCCAGCAGCCGCCCCTACGCTCGGGCAGCCGCGGCAGCATCGACGCAGGAGAGCGCGTTCAGGCTGCGCGGGTAGCCGATGTAGGGCAGGGCCTGCGAGACCACGCGGTACAGGAAGTCCTTGGTGCGACCGAGGTTCATGTTTGCGCCCGCGTGCGCCGTGGCCTGCGGCTCGCAGCCGCCCTGAGCGACGATGTAGCAGAAGGTGACGAGCTCACGGTCCAGGTCGGAGAGGCCGCCGCGGGTGTAGTAGTCGCCAAAGCAGTTCTCCGCGAGCCAGCGGTTGACCGTGGCGCGCTCTGCGGGACCCGTCTCCCAGCTCCTGCGCATGCCCTCGCCAAAGTAGTCCATCTGCTTCTGGTTGCCAGCAGCGCAGCGCGTCTCGACCGTGGTGGTCGCCTGGGGCTCGAGCGGAAGCTCCACGCCGCGCGCGGCGAGCAGCTCGTTGACGGCGTCAAGAAACGGTCGAACCCTCCCGATGCCCAGGTAGGCACACGCCTGGTAGACGACCTCCTTGAGCTCGACCGGCGTGACGCCCGCGTCGAGCGCCTCGGCGGCCATGAGGCGAAACTCGTCCAGCCCCTGGCAGCCGAGAAGGGCGGCGAGCACCACAAGGTAGCGCTCGCGGGAGGGCAGCTCCGCGGCAGGCTCGCCGGGCACCTCCTCGCCCGCGAAGTACGCGAATCGCTCGGCGAACTCGGGGTCGGTCTGAGCGAGCCCCGCGACGCCCTGGTAGTCTGCCATGGTTCTTCTCCTTTCCCGCCCGTGCGCCCGACGCCGGGGGCGGCGTCGCCCGCGGGCGTGTCTACTTTGCGTTGGGGTTCGTCGTGCCGGCGAGGGGCTTCTCTCCGGGGCGCGCCGCCGGTCCCACGAGCTCGTGGGCGGTGTAAGGCTCCTCGAGATAGGAGACCTCCTCGTCCGTGAGCTCGACGTCGAGCGCGGCGACGGCGTCATCCACGCGCTCCGGGCGCGAGCAGCCCACGATCGGCGCGGTCACCCCGCGCGCCCAGTGCCACGCCAGCGCCACGCTCGCCATAGGGACGCCGCGGCGCTCGGAGACCTCGGCCACGCGAGAGACGATCGGCATGTCCTGAACCTCCGCCGCGTCGTACTTGTTGCGCATGGTCGCGTCGGTGGTGCTGCGCATGCTCGAGGAGTCCCAGGTGGGACGGCACAGGTGCCCGGACGCCATGGGGCTGTAGGGCGTGAGCGCCACGTCGTACTGACGGCACACCGGAATCAGCTCGCGCTCGTCCTCGCGGTAGAGCAGGTTGTAGTGGTTCTGCATGCTCGTGAAGCGCGTCCAGCCGTTCTTCTCGGCAACGAGCTGCAGGTTGTGGAACTGGTAGGCGTACATCGCGCTCGCGCCGAGCGCACGGACCTTGCCCGCGCGCACGAGGCCGTCGAGGGCCTCCATGGTCTCCTCCATGGGCGTGGCGTAGTCAAAGCGGTGGATGATGTAGAGGTCGAGGTAGTCGGTGCCCAGACGCCTGAGCGTCCCGTCGATCTCGCGCTCGATGGCCTCGCGCGAGAGCCCGCCCTCGTTGAAGAAGACCTTGCTCGCAAGCACGACCTTCTCGCGCGCCACGCCCAGCTCGCGCAGGGCCGCGCCGATGTACTCCTCGCTCGTTCCGTGGGCGTAGCAGTTGGCCGTGTCGATGAAGTTGACGCCCAGGTCGAGCGCGCGGCCGATCACCGCGCGGGTCTCGTCGGGGCCGACGGTCCACTGGTGGAAGTCGGCGGACGGGGCCCCAAAGCTCATGCCGCCCAGGCAGACCCTGGATACCTCGATGCCGGAGTGTCCGAGTTTCGCGTATTTCATAGAAACCTCCTAGTCCGTTTGCCCCGCCTCTAGGGAGAGAAGGACGTCGAGCCGCCCGTCGAGCGCGCGCAGCACCTCGAGCGGGCCATCGACGCGCCCGATGGTGAGCTGGTCTCCGTAGCGCATAGAGTTCCTCTCGTCGTCGAAGAAGATGGCGAGCCAGCCGCCGGACGGGTTGTAGTTGAGGTCCCCGTCCGTCCAGCCCCGGTGCACGAGCGCGGGGTCGGCGGGCAGCGAGAAGGGCAGCGCGCCGCAGCACCCCACGGTCGAGGCGCACATGCGCAGGGTCAGCGGGAGCCGCTCGGCGAGCGCGCGGGCGGCGGGGGTTTCGTTGAGCGTGGCGCGCACGGTGACGTCGCCCAGGCGCACGGCAATCCGCCTTCCCACGGCACCTCCCCTCGCCGCCCCACTTCGTACGTCTCCAGTGTGGACCCAGGCGAGAGAGAATACAATTGCTTATACTCTATATCTTGGTATGCGTTTTGCTTATATGTTCTACGCCGTCTGGGGGAAGCCATGGAGCTCAGGGCGCTTCGCTACTACCTCGCCGTCTGCGAGTGCGGGACCATGTCGCGCGCCGCCGAGGAGCTGCACGTCACGCAGCCGGCGCTCTCGCGCCAGATCGCCGGCCTCGAGCATGAGCTCGGCTGCGAGCTGCTCGAGCGCCACAGCCGCAGCGTAACCCCTACCGAGAAGGGCCTCTACCTGCGACGCCGCGCCCAGGAGATCGTGGGGCTGGCAGACCAGACCTCGGCGGACTTCTCGCATGACGACGACATCGTGGCGGGCGACATCCACATCGGCGCCGGCGAGAGCGCGAGCATGCGCCTCATCGCCCAGCGCGTGCGGGCCTTCCGCGAGCGCTACCCCGACGTCCGCTTCCACCTGCACAGCGCGGTGGCGACCGACCTCGTCGAGCGCCTGGAGCACGGTCTCGACGACCTCGCGGTGCTCATGTCCTACCCCGAGGACGAGCGCTACTCCCACCTGAGGCTGCCGCTCAGCGACGCATGGGGCGTCGTCGTGCGCGAGGACGACCCGCTCGCCGCGCGCGAGGTGATCTCGCCCGCCGACCTCGCCGCGGAGCCGCTCGTCATGCCCGAGCGCTCGTGGACCGGAGAGCGCCTCGCGGGGCCGCTCGCCGCCTGGTTCGGAGACGAGGGGGATGACGTCGAGGTCGCGGCGACCTACAACCTCTCCTTCAACGCCGCGCTGCTCGTGCAGGAGGGCGTGGGCCGCATGCTTACCCTCGAGGGGCTCACGCCGGCCGGGCCAGGCAGCGGCCTCGCCTTCCGTCTGCTCTACCCGCCCGCGGTCTCCATCATCGACGTGGTCTGGAAGCGCGCCGCGACGCCCTCGCGCGCGATGAGCCTGTTCCTTGAGAGCCTGCGACAGTAGGCCCGCGCGGGAGGGCCGGGACCCCGCTCCGCCCGGCCGTATGACGCCGAGTGTGCACATGTAGCGAAAAACAGATCCCCACGGACTTGTTTTTCTCCGCATGTGCACACTCGGCAAACGTAAGGCCCGTCATGGCGGCGGCACGCACGAGGGGTGCCGCCGCCACAGCGCCTAGCGGCGAACGACCGAGATGCGCTTGCCCACGTGCGCGCCGTCAGTGCGCTCGGCCTCGTCGACCATGGCGATGGCGTAGTCGGCGTAGCTGATCTCGGAGACGCCGTCCTCGCTCAGCGTGAGCTCCTCGCCGCCGAGGATGTAGGCACCGGTGCGCGGTCCCTCGGCCTGGAAGTCGCCCGCCGGGGAGACGAAGGTCCAGCGCACGTCGTCACGCTCGCGCAGCTCCTCGAGGGCCCTTCCCTGCGCCTCGGCAAGCGGCTTGAACTCGGTCGGGAAGTCCGCGCCGTCCTTTACCTGAGCGGTGTGCTCGGGGTTGACGTACAGGCTGCCGGCGCCGCCCACCACGAGCAGGCGCGCTTCGGTGCCGGACAGCGCGTCGCAGAGGTGCCTGAGCGAGGTGGAGTGCTGCGGCAGGGTCTCGGGCGTCCAGGCGCCAAAGGCGTCGATGACCACGTCGAAACCGGCGAGGTCGGCAGCGGTGAGGTCGAAGAGATCCTTCTGGATGACGCTCGGGGCAGCGCTCTGGTTCTCGCCGCGCACGACGGCAGTGACGTCGTGGCCGCGCCCCACGGCCTCGCTGACAATGAGCTGGCCTGCCTTGCCGTTGGCGCACACGACTGCGATCTTCATGGTGCTTCTCCTCCTTCTGGCGCGTCCGTCGAAACGCGCCGCTCTCGTTTGTTGTAATCACTATGATTACAACTCTTGACGGCACAGATTGAACATCGCCTGAGTTGTAATGTCAATAGTTACAGCAAATACGGTCCGTCTCCACGGTTCCTCCATGTTGTAACTGATATATTTACAACGTTTTCAGAATGAGCGAGAAGGACATCCATGCAGATCTCGACACGCTTCACCATCGCCGTGCACGCGCTTCTGTGCGTGGCGCACTTCTCCCCCGAGCGCAAGGTCACCTCGGGCTTCATCGCGCAGAGCGTGGGCGTGAACCCCGTGGTCATCCGACGCACGCTCGGCCAGCTCAAGGAAGCCGGCCTCGTGCGCGTGGAGCCGGGCGTCGGCGGAGCCACGCTCGCGCGCCCGGCCGAGAAGATCACGCTGCTGGACGTTTTTCGCGCGGTGGGCAGCGTGGGAGGCTCGCTCTTCGACTTCCATCCCGCGCCCAACGACTCGTGCCCCGTGGGGAAAAACGTCCATGCGGTGCTCGACGCCGAGCTCGGTGCGGCGCAGGCGGCCCTCGAGGGCCGCCTCGGGCAGACCTCGCTCGCAGATCTTGACGCACGACTCGAGGACCTCGTTTGATTCACATGTGACCCAAAGGAGACGGCCCCCTTTGGGTCACTCTGGCTCACTCCCCAAAGTAAGCGGCGATCTCGCGCATGTGCGCGGACTGCGCCACGCCAAAGGGGCAGCGGGAGTCGCAGTGGCCGCACCCCACGCACTCCCCCGCATGGCGCTCGAGGTTGCGGTAGTGCTCCGCCGCGAGCTCGTCGCCAACACGAGCGAGGTCATAGTACTTGTTGACGAGGCCCACCTGAATGCCAACCGGGCAGGGCTGGCAGTGGTTGCAGTACACGCAGCGCGCCTCGCGCGACTGCGGCGCCATGCTCGCGAGCTCGGAGTAGTCGCGCTCCTCGGGCGTGGCGTCGAGGTAGCCGAGAAGGTCACGCAGGTCGTCAGGCCCGTGGACGCCCGGCAGCACCGTGACCACGCCGGGCTTGTCGAGCGCGTACTGGATGCACTGGGTGCGCGTAAGCGCCCGCCCGAAGGGCGACTGGGCGGCGTCGAGCAGCTGGCCGCCCGCGAACGGCTTCATCACGCTCACGCCTATCCCGGCGCGCTCGAACTCACGCAGCAGCTCCATGCGGTCCGCCGCCTCGCCCTTGCCGTACTCGGACTCGTCGGTGTAGTCGTACATGGGGTTCAGGCTGAACATCGCCAGGTCGAAGGCGCCCGTGGCGATAAGCCTCCGCGCGATGTGCGGGCTGTGCGTGGAGAACGCCAGGTGGCGGATCGTGCCGTCGGCGCGGCGCGCCTGGGCGTAGTCCCAGATGCCACCGTTCATCACGCGGTCGAGGTCGGCGTCCTCGTCGATGCAGTGGATGAAGCCGAAGTCGGCATAGTCGGTGCCGATGGTCGCCAGGCGCTGCTCGAACTCCGCGATGGCCGGCCGGGCGTCGGTCGTCCACGCGTAGGCGCCGCGCCTGTAGAGCGCGCCGATGTGCACCTGCACGTGCACGTCGGAGCGGTGACGGTGAAGCGCGCGCCCCATCGCCGCAAGCGGCCCAGACTCGCTGGGGATGAAGTCGAAGTGGTTGACGCCCGCGTCCACCGCCTCGTCGATGGTGCGCTCGACCTCGGCGTCGATCGCGTTGTGCAGCCCCGCCGACCCCAGCCCGATCACGCTGATCTTCTCGCCGCCGTGCGGCAGCACCCGATACTCCATGTTGTCCTCTCCCGATCGTCTCGACCGCGCTACCGAACGACAGACGCGGCCCAGGCGCCGAGCGCGCCCGCGCCCATGCCTTTCACGAGCTTGGCGGGCAGCAGCACGTCGGCCGTGGGGCACGCCGCGCGCAGCCTG
This sequence comes from Candidatus Olsenella pullicola, assembly GCA_019117265.1. Lineage (GTDB taxonomy): Bacteria > Actinomycetota > Coriobacteriia > Coriobacteriales > Atopobiaceae > Thermophilibacter > Thermophilibacter pullicola. Next base: position 5,114 of record DXAB01000114.1, on the reverse strand, counting down.
CGGTCAGACCCGCCTGCACCCGAGCCGCCCGAGGTCGCGAACGGCACCACCGCCTTGCCCGAGAAGTCGTACTGCTCCAGGAACGTGTCCACGATCGCCGGCTCGTGCCCCCACCAGATGGGGAAGCCCACAAAGACCGTGTCGTAGGCATCTATGTCCCCCACCGTGCTCGCCACCGCCGGACGCACGGACGGATCGCGCTCCTCGAGCGAGCTGCGGCTGCGCCGGTTGCGCCAGTCGAGGTCGGCCGTCGTGTAGGGCTCCTCGGGCACGATCTCAAAGAGGTCGGCTCTCGCCGCCTGCGCGAGCGCCCGTGCCGCGCGCGCCGTGACCCCGCTCGCCGAGAAGTACGCTACGAGTCTCTTCCCAGTACCGTTGCCCGTCATGTCTGATCCTTTCTCCCTGCAGGAGTGAATGTGCCCTGCCCCTGCTACGCCAGGCCCAGGCCGTCCACCCAGGCGGTCGCGTCGTCGGTTGCGCCGGCCGGGAAGCGCTCGCCGTCGCGCCAGTCGCCGCCGCCGGCGAGCTCCGCCAAGGCCGCGCCGCTGTCCCCGATGCCCGACGAGGCGCTCGTGCAGAACGGCACCACGGTCTTGCCCGCAAAGTCGTTGCCCCCCGCGAAGGTGCGCAGCGGCCAGGCCGCCTCGCCCCACCAGATGGGATAGCCGAGAAGAACGGTCTGGTAGCCGGCCCAGCCGTCGGGCGTGACCTGCGCGAGCTCGGGCCGGGCGTCGGCGCGCTCGGTGCTCGTGCGGCTGGAGGAGTCGTTGTAGTCCAGGTCGGCGTCGGTGTAGGGCTCGGCAGCCTCGATGGCAAAGGCGTCCGCGCCGAGGCGCTCGGCCAGTGCCTGCACAATCTCCTCGGTGTTGCCGGTGGCGGAGAAGTACGCCACGAGCACGGCGCCGGGCGCGTCCTCAACGGGCACCGTCTGATCGGGCGCCGCCTGGTCGGGCGTCACAGCGTCGTCGGCGTCACCACCGCGCACCCCGGAGCACCCCGCGAGCATCGTCACCGCCGCCATCGCGGCAGCCTGAAGCAGATTCCTTCTCGTCAGCATGTCCTTCTCCCCTCTCTCTGCGGACAGCGTCCCGCTCGCCTACAGCTCCACGAGCTCGTAGCTCTGCGACCCCAGCCCGATGGCCTCGGCATGCTCGAGCGTGTGCGCGCCGTTGCGGCTCTCCATGCGCTCCACGAGCGAGGCGCCGTCGTCGGCCGCGTAGACCAGGTCCACGCACGCGCGGTCGAGCGCAACCGGGTCAAGCGACGCCAGGATGCCGATGTCGGCCATGTCGGGCTCTGCCGGATGCGAGTCGCAGTCGCAGTCCACGGAGAGCCGGTTCATCACGTTGACATAGGCCATCTTGCCGCCCACGCCGCCAAAGTGGTCGGAGACGGCCTTGGCAGCCTCGGCCATGGACTCGAGGAACTCGTCCTGCGCGGGACTGCCCCAACCCGTGGTCGACGCGCCGGCGCTGTGAATGAGCATCTTTCCCTCGCGTGACGCGATGCCGATCGAGCAGTTCTTGACGGCGCCGCCGAAGCCGCCCATCGCGTGGCCCTTGAAGTGCGCGAGGCTGAGCACGTAGTCGTAGTTCACCAGGTGCGCGCCCACAAGGTCCTCGGTGAGGTGCGCCCCTCCCGCAACGGGCAGGCTCGTCGAGCCGTCCGCGTCCATGATGTCCACGTCGGCGATCGCGGTGAAGCCGTGGTCGGCAGCGGCTCGCAGGTGGCTCTCGGTGGAGCCGCGCTGCCCGCCGTACGCCGTGTTGCACTCCACGATCGTGCCGCCCACCTCGTGAACCAGGTCGGCGATCAGGTCCGGCGAGAGGAAGTTGTGCCCGCCCGGCTCGCCGGTCGACAGCTTGACGGCCACGTTGCCGGAGGGCGTCACGCCGAGCGCGTGCCAGACGGAGAGAAGCCCCTCGGGGCTGATGTCGCGCGTGAAGTAGACCGTGGCCGCACTCGTCGCGGAACCGGCCGAGGAGACCTCGATCGCGCCGGAGAGCCCGGCGAGGTGCTCCTCGCCGGCAACCGCCCTCCCCAGCTCAAAGAGCGCTCCGTTGGGCGAGAAGGGCCCGTAGAACATCACCACGTCGCCCCATGGGGCGTAGTACGCGAGCGTCCCCGCCTCGCCGGACTCGGCGAGCGGAGCTCCCGTCACGTCGAGCTCCTCGGGCGGGTAGAAGACCTTCTCGTTGTCGGAGAAGTCGTCGACCTCGAGCGTGAGCGGCAGCTGGGCGAGAAGCGCGCTCGCTGCCGGGCTGTCGTTGAGCTCGTAGGTGACCGCCGCGTCCCCGCAGGTCACGGTCATGAGCAGCTCGCCCACCGTGCCCACCTCCTCGTCACTTTCGTCCGTCGCGTCCGCGGGGACGTCCGCCGACGCCACCGCGCGATCTTGCGCCGTCGACCCCGCGTCCTTCTCGCCCGCCGAGCAGCCGCCCAGGAGCGCTCCGGCCCCCAGCGCAGCCGCCGCGGCGAGGATGTTGCGTCGGCTCAGGACCATCATGCCCGTGCCGCCCTGGCAAAGTCCGCGCACGGGCCGATCACGTCACCGGTGCGCAGGTAGCTGTAGGTGGGGAACTCAAAGAGAACCGGCTTGACGCGCGCGTAGTCGATCTTGCCCTCCTCGGTGAGGTCGTCCTCGTCCACGTAGGTGCCGTCGATCGTGCAGACGAAGGTCTCGAAGCCCGGCGTCTCGTAGGTGTCCACGACCGTACACGCCACCGAGACCGGCGCCTCGCTGATGAGCGGCGCTCCGTTCTCGGCAGTCTCCCAGCCGAAGAGCCCCGCCTTGCTCTGCTTGGCACCGGAGACCGCACCGGCCACGGCCACCTGCGGCAACATGGGATCGCTCACCAGGTTCACCGAGAGGCGGCCGGTCTCCTTGATGCGATCGTTGATGAAGTGCGCGGCTGCCAGGCTCACCGTCACGCGGTCGTGTCCGATGATGCCCACGTGCGCCACGAGCGTCCAGGTGGGGTCGTCGCCGTTCATCGCTCCGATTACCGTAACGGGCATGGGGTAGAGCGCGAGCACGTTGCCGATGTTCTTGCGCATGATGACTCCTTTCCTGATAGGTTTGCCGCAAAGGCGAGAAGGACGCGAGGTCGGGCCTACAAGCTGGCGCGGAAGACCTCGATGACCTCGTCGCGAGAGAGCGGGTGGTAGCCGCCCTGCATGATGAGCGTGGAGTCGGCAATGCCCTCGAGCATGTCCTCGGTGACGCCGAGCTCGCCCGTGCTCATCACGCAGCCGATCTCGCGCATCCAGGTCTCCATCGCGTCGAGGCCCGCGGCGGCAAGCTCCTCGGCGCTCTTGCCCTCCGGCGATACGCCCCACACGTTGGTCGCAAAGCGCGCGAACTTCTCCACCCCGTACGGCATGACGAGGCGGTAGTACGGCAGCGCCACGGCCGAGAGCGTCATGCCGTGCGTGGCGTCGGTGTGGGCGCCCACGGCCTGGCCGAGCATGTGGACCTCCCAGTCCGTGCTCTTGCCCATGGCGATGAGGGTGTTCAGCGCCCACGTGGCGCACCACATGATGTTGGAGCGGGCCTCGTAGTCGCGCGGGTCGCGCACGGCCGCGCGGCTCGCGGCCACGAGGCTGCGCATGAGGCCCTCGGCCAGGTAGTCGGAGGTGTTGTCGTCGGTGCCCGAGAAGTACTGCTCGGTGATGTGGTTCATGATGTCGAAGATGCCGGCAACCATCTGGTAGCGCGGCAGCGTGTAGGTGAACTCGGGGTTGAGCACCGCAAAGCGCGGGAACACACGCACGTCCGCGAAGACGTGGCCGACCTTCATCTTTGTCTCATGGTTGGTGATGACCGAGCCGCAGTTCATCTCCGAGCCGGTGCCCACCATCGTGAGCACGCTGCCCACGGGAATCACCTCGAGGTCCGCGGCGGGCTCGTCAAAGTCCACCCAGTACTTCTGCCAGGGGTCAACGCTCTCCGGCAGGTTAGCGGATACGGCCACGCCCTTGGCGTAGTCGATGCACGAGCCGCCGCCCACGGCAAGGATCAGGTCAACGTGGTTCTCGCGCGCGATGGCAACGCCCTCGCGGAGCTTCTCGACCGTGGGGTTGGGCATGACGCCCGCGTCCTCAACCACGGTCTTGCCCGCATCGGCGAGCGCCCTCATGACCTGGTCGTAGATGCCGTTCCTCTTGATGGAGCCCCCACCGTAGACGAGCTGGACCACCGGGCCGTACGCGCGGAGCTCGTCCGAAAGAGCCGCCATGGCGTCGGTGCCAAAGATGAGCTTGGTGGGGTTGTGGTAGGTGAAGTTGCCGAGCATGAGACTCCTTCCGGTGGGATGTGACCTCATAATAAGCGACGCTGCGTCTCTTGTAAATAGTTACGTGACGTCACTTCACCTATTTTTCGCCCGCGTGCGCTATACTTCAACCGTCAACCAACGGAGGTTCTCATGGCCGAGTTCATCAGGGCGAGAAGCGCCGAGCAGAAGGAGCAGCGTCTCAACGAGATCAAGGGCGCCGTGCGGCGCCAGTTTGCCGAGCGTCCCTACCATGAGATTACGCTCACCACCATCGCCGAGGAGCTCGGGTGGTCACGCGCCAACCTCTACAAGTACGTGACCACCAAGGAGGAGATCTTCCTCCTGCTCACGGCCGACGAGTGCAGCGCGTACTTTGACGCCCTTCTTGCCGCTCTGCCCGAGGGCTGCGACCTTGCCCCCACCACCATCGCCGAGGTGTGGGCCGGCATTGCGGGAGCGCACCAGGAGTACTTCCGCCTGGGAGACCTGCTCACCACCATCGTGGAGACCAACGTCACCGTCGAGCGCCTTATGGGCTTCAAGCGCGGCTACTACGACTGCGTCGCCGCCATGCGAGAGCGCCTGCCGCGCATCCTGGACATTGCTCCCGAGCGCGTGGAGCCGCTGCTCATAGCCATCTACTACCATGCCACGGGACTTGTGAGCTCCTGCTGGAGCAACCCGCTCATCGCCGAGGCGCTCAGGCGCCTGGAGATAGAGCGCCCCGAGATGGACTTCCGCGCCGAGATGCGTGACTTCATTGGCATGTGCCTCGAGCACTACGCGCAGGTTTCCTGAGGCGGCGGTGATGACAAAGGTGACAGGGTAGATTGTCAC
>DXAB01000113.1 GCA_019117265.1 Candidatus Olsenella pullicola | reverse complement strand
GCGCCGTTGGGGCCGAGCAGGCCGAAGATCTCACCCGAGCGAATCTCGAGGGTGAGGTCGCTCACCGCCTTCGAGGCTCCGCCGTCATAGGACTTGGATACGTGGTCAATCCTGATCATGGGTCTCCCGTCTCTGGGGGCAATACGATCACGCGCGCCATTCTACGCCATGAGAACCCCCCCCCGGTCAACCGCAAGATTACGGTTCGGTCAGAAAAGGGGGACGCGCCCTCCAAGGGGGGCGCCCTCCAAGGGGGGACGCGCCGGCGAAAAACGGGACGGGCCCGGCCTTGGCCGAACCCGTCCCGAGCTCGAGGTCCCTGTCGCGCCCCCCGCGCCGAGCCGCTACTCCTCCGCGGGCATGACCTTCTCGCAGTAGTCGCGAATGATCGAGCAGGACTTGCGCATCGCGCGGCGCTCGTCGTAGGAGAGGTCGATCTCCAGCACGGAGTCCACGCCCGTGCTGCCGATGACGCAGGGCACGCCGGCGGAGATGCCGGACTCGCCGTACTCGCCGTCAAGGTGCGCGGAGAGCGGCACCACGCGCTTCTCGTTGTGCAGGATCGAGGTCACGAGCGCGGCCACCACGGAGGCGATGCCAAACTCGGTACAGCCCTTGCCGGCGATGATCGCGGCGCCGGACTCGCGCACGCGGCGCATGATGTCGTCAAAGTCGATGGTGTCCACCACGTCGTCACGCAAGGACAGGTACTCGCGCAGGCCGATGCCCTCGACGGAGATGCGCGAGGTGGGGATGAACATCGAGTCGCCGTGCTCGCCCATGCAGAAGGCCTGAATCTGACGGCTGGAGACGTCGATGGTCTCGGAGAGCACGCGGCGCAGGCGCGCGGAGTCGAGCGAGGTACCGGTGCCAAAGACCTGGTTGCGCGGCAGGCCGAGGTTGCGGTAGAGGTACTCGACCACGATGTCGGCCGGGTTGGACACGCTGATCAGGATGCCGTGGAAGCCGGACTCCTTGAGTGGGCCCACGATGCCGTCAAGCACCTTGATGGTGCCGTCGAGCATCTGGAGGCGTGTCTCGCCCGGGCGGCGGCTGCGGCCGGCGGTGAGGACCACGAAGTGGGCGTCGCGGCAGTCCGCGTACTCGCCCACGCGGATGGTGAACGAGTCGCCGAGGCCGGAGGCCAGGTCCTCGAGGTCGAGCGCCTGGGCGCGCGCAGCGTCCTTGTTGACGTCAAGGAAGACGATCTCGTTCACGAGGTGCTGGAACATGAGGCACAGGGCCACGTGGCTGCCCACACGTCCCGCGCCGATGATGACCGCCTTGCGCGTCCTGATGTCTCCCGTGTGCATGGATGCTCCTATCGTCCTGGCGCCGCGCGCCGCTCGTCACAAAAAGGGCGCCTTGCGGGGCGCCCTTTAATTCTAGCCGGTTGTGAACGTTCTGTGATGAGAATGTTTCAGCCAATCGTGAGCAAAGGCCCCAGCGAGAAGAACATGGAAATGATGACAATCTACCCTGTCACCATTGTCATCATCTAGTCGCGGGTGAGCTTGCGGTGGAGGCGGTGGGGCTTGGAGGCCTCTGCGCCGAGGCGCCTCTCGCGGTCCGCCTGGTAGGCCTCGAAGTTACCCTCGAACCAGTACCAGCGGCCGGGGTTCTCGTCGTCACCCTCCCAGGCGAGGATGTGCGTGGCCACGCGGTCGAGGAACCAGCGGTCGTGCGAGATCACCACGGAGCAGCCCGGGAACTCCTCGAGCGCCTCCTCCAGGCTCTCCAGCGTCTCGACGTCGAGGTCGTTGGTCGGCTCGTCCAGGAGCAGGAGGTTTCCGCCCTGCCTGAGCGTGAGCGCGAGGTTCAGGCGGTTACGCTCGCCGCCAGAGAGCACGCCCGCGCGCTTCTGCTGGTCGGAGCCCTTGAAGCCAAAGGCCGCCACGTAGGCGCGGCTCGGAATCTCGGTCTCGCCCACGCGGATGTAGTCGTTGCCGTCGGAGACCACCTCCCAGAGGGTCTTCTCGGCATCAATGCCCGCGCGCATCTGGTCAACGTAGGAGAGCTGGACGGTCTCGCCCACCGTGAGCTCGCCCGACGTCGGGCTCTCCTGGCCCACGATCATCTTGAAGAGCGTGGACTTGCCCACGCCGTTGGGGCCGATCACGCCCACGATGCCGTTGCGCGGCAGGGAGAAGCTCAGGTCGTCGATCAGCACGCGGTCGCCGAAGCTCTTGCTGAGGTGCTCGGCCTCGAGCACCTTGGCGCCCAGGCGCGGGCCCACGGGGATGTGGATGTCGGTGAAGTCCACGCGCTTCACGGCGCGGGCCTCGGCCTCCATCTGCTCGTAGCGCTCCAGACGCGCACGGTTCTTGGCCTGGCGTGCCTTGGGGGAGCTGCGCACCCACTCGAGCTCGGACTTCATCCTCTTGGCGCGGCGGGCGTCCTGCTGGCTCTGCGCCTCCAGGCGCGCGGCCTTCTTCTCAAGGTAGGTGGAGTAGTTGCCCTCGTAGGGGTAGAGCTGGCCGCGATCGACCTCGCAGATCCACTCGGCCACGTCGTCGAGAAAGTAGCGATCGTGCGTGACGGCCATGACGGCGCCGGGATAACGGTGCAGGAACTGCTCGAGCCAGAGCACGGACTCGGCGTCCAGGTGGTTGGTCGGCTCGTCAAGGAGCAGCAGGTCGGGGGCCTCGAGCAGCAGCTTGCACAGGGCCACGCGACGACGCTCGCCGCCGGAGAGGATGGAGACCGGCGCATCCGGGTCCGGGCACTGCAGCGCGTCCATCGCCTGCGAGAGCTGGGAGTCCAGGTCCCAGCCGTTGGCGGCGTCGATCTCGTCCTGGAGCGTGCCCATCTCGGCCATGAGGGCGTCAAAGTCCGCGTTGGGGTCGGCCATCTCGGCGCTCACCTGGTTGAAGCGCTCGATCTTGGCAAGAAGATCGGCAAAGGCCAGCTCAATGTTCTCCTGACCATGACCCCTCCCTTCCTGCGGCATAGCCGGCCTCGCGGTAGGTCTCCAAGATGATGTTTTGC
>DXAB01000112.1 GCA_019117265.1 Candidatus Olsenella pullicola | reverse complement strand
AGGCGTTGTCCTCGATCGAGGTGAACGGGCGGTCCGAGCCGGCGTGCCCGTCGAGCACGGGAAGCACGACGCGGTACCCGTTGGCGGCGAGCAGGTCGGCGACGGCCCGGTAGTTCCACCACGAGAGGCCGCCCCCGTGCAAGAGCACCGCCGTCCGCGGGCCCGAGCCGAGCGTGTGAGTGACCATCTTGATCCTTTCGACGGCGACGTGGCCCGGGCGGCGCCGTAGGAAGCGGGCGCGCGCTTAGGCCGGCGCATGGTCGCGCGGTTCTTCTCGCCCCGTGCTGCCATTATACGGGGCGCATGCGGGAGTTTTCCACGTCGGGGCCTCCGGGCGCTCTTCTCGGCATGAGACGCTTTGGAACACGGGGCAACGCTTCGCGCGGAGCGCCGGGAGGTTATCGACGAGTTCTCGTTGGAATGTGCAAAACCGCTGGTGGCGGTGCGTGCGCGGTCGTTCTTCTCGTCCGCCGCGAAGGAGGCGCCGCGACCGTCGGCCAGACCACGTGCGCTTCGGAAAGTCGCAGGTAGAAGCCACGTAAAGAACTCTTGACGCGCTTTTCTCGTCCCGCAAGGCCCGGCGTACCCGGCCGCCGGCATGGACGAGGCGGCCCTCGCGGCGGCGCTCGCCAAGCTCGCCACCGAGTTCAAGGCGTCCGGCGGCACCCGGCACGCATTTCTCGCGGCCGCAGAGCGCGCCGCACAGGACCTGGACTAGGGAGCGCACATGTCGCCTGACCTCATAGCACTCGTCACCAACGCGTCGATGGCGCCCATCACCCTTCTCTCCGGCTGCCTCATCGCCGCGACGCCCTGGCTCACCCGCGGGCGCGAGGCCTTCGCGGTGAGCGTGCCCGAGGCGGCAACGGGGAGACCCCCGCATCCGCCGCATGCGCCGGGTCTTCCTCGCCTGCGTCCTCGCGGTCTCGGCCGCGTCCGCCGTCGCCGCCCTGGCGCTTTCCTCCACGTTCCCGCTCGCGATGGCGGCGGTTGTGTGCGTGCCGGTCGCGGCGGGCTTCGCGCTCATGCTCGCCTTCCGCGCCCGCGTGCGGGCGATCAAGCGCGCCGAGGGCTGGGAGACGCGCGCGGCCCGGCTCTCCGCCGTCGCCGGCGCCGCCGAGGCGAACGCGCCCCGCCCGCTCCCGCTCCGCCTGGGACCTCCTCTACGTGCCCGTGATCCTGGCGACGCTCGCCCTCTCCCTTGCTCTCTACCCTGCGATGCCCGACCCCGTGCCCGTGCACTTCGACGCCGCGGGCATCGTCGACGATTACATGGCCAAGGGCTGGTAGGTCGTCGCCATGCCGCTCGCCGTCCAGGCGTTCATGGCGCTGTGCCTCACTGCGTCGCACTGGCAAATCCTGCGGAGCCGCAGGCCGGCCTCGCCCGAGCACCCCGTCGCCTCCGCCATCGCGTATGGCGCGTTCGCCCGCGCCCAGAGCGCGGCGCTGCTGGTCACGGGAATCGTGGTGACCGCGTCGATCGCGATCATGCCGCTCGCCTTCGCCGGCGTGGTCAGCTCGGACCAGTCCCTCGTGGCGCTCGCCGTGATCATCATCGGCGCGGTACTCCCCAACCTCGCCGTCTCGCTCGTCTACGGACAGGCAGGGTCGCGCCTCCTGCGGCGCATGACGGTGTCGAGCGCACTCGACTACGACGACGAACGTTGGCGCCTCGGCGTCTTCTACGTGAACCGCGAGGACCCCTCCGCCGTGGTGCCCCGGCGCTTCGGCGTGGGCTGGACGATGAACTGGGGCAACCCCAGGTCGTGGGGGCTCGTCGCGGCGGTCGAGGTCCTGCTCAGGTAGGGCGGACGACCCTGATCGTCTTTGCTAAAGCGGCGCCTTCCGGCAGCCCTCGCCGAGGCAGAACGCTGCATAGAGGGGAAGCTCGCGGACCTCGTGGCCCCCGCCATCCACGCTCCGCCCAAAGTCACGCTCGGAGAGCACAACGGCATAGGGGGAGCGCGCGTGATCCATGAACGTTGACAGCGTCCGCGCACGCACGTTCCGGGCGGACTTGACCTCGACCGGAATGACCCTCATCTGGTCATCCTGCAGCAGAAAGTCCAGCTCGCCCGTTCCGCCCCATGCGGACGGCGGGGTCCAGTAAAACGTCTGCACGTCGTTTGCCGCGAGCGCCTGCATGACCGCGTTCTCGGCGAGGGCGCCGCGGAAGTCCGCGGATACCGGCAAGGTCGAGGACGACTCCGCCTCGAGCCACAGGCGCGGGTTGACGGCGAGCTTGTAGAACATGAGCCCCGTGTCCGCCAGATACACCTTGAAGAAGCTGCCCTCGTCCTCATCGTACGGAACGAGGGGGGCCTCCGTGCACGTGGTCAGCTCGTTCACCGACACCATGCCCGCGCTCGCAAGCCAATCGATGGGCTCCATGAGCTTTGTCCGCCTGCCACCGCGCTCCACCTCGGCGTACTTGAACTTCTTCGTCGATGCACGCAGGAGCTGTGCCGGGATGCTCCTCCAGACCTTGCGGGCCGCAACGGCACTGATACCGCTATCAGGGTCGGTCATGTCGGCGGTATAGATGTCGTCCACCTCCCGCTGCTGCACGCGAGCGGCGTCAATGTCACGTCTGTCAGCAAAGGCGGCGACCGCCGCAGGCAGACCACCGATGACAAGATAGTGTCGAAAGAGCTCGAGCGCACGCTCATGCGCCGGATATGGCTCCAGCGTCTCCGTATGCCAGCGAATCTCCTCAGGCATGCCGCTCTCCCCCATGGCCCAGAGAAACTCCTCGAAGCTCAGGGGGTGCAGCGTCTCTTGCTGGACGCCGCTGGGAAACGGCAGCCGGCGCCTGCGTGTGGCGACGCCAAGCTGACTTCCCGTCGCCGCAACACGCCAGCCAGAGCCCGAGAAGAAGCGCAGCGAGTTGAGCGCCCGCTCGCAGAGCTGCACCTCGTCAAAGAGGACGAGCGAGCGCTCGCGGTCGAGTGGGACGCGCTTGTACTCTGCGATACGCCGCATGATGGCATCGACGTCGTCAGTAGGACCGTTGAAGAGCGGGGCGACAAGATCGAGGTCGGTCTGAAAGTCGAGCTTCACGAACTGGTCCCCGGCCACACGCTTTCCAACCGCCTCGACCACATAGGTCTTGCCGACGCGGCGCGCGCCACGCAGGAGAAGGGGACGCTCCGGCCGCTGCGCCCAAAGCTCAATCTGCCGCTCAATCGAACGCTTCAATGACGGCCCTCCCCACGTCTCTGGTTTCTGCATTCATCATACAGATATTTCTCGATTTCATGTATTTGAATTACATGAAATCGAGAAATATCTGTATCTGCGAGACGCGTTTTGAGCGGAGCGACGTCTATCGACCTTCGCCTACCCCACCACGCGGTAGCCGGCCGCCTCTACCGCGGCGACGAGCACAGATTGATCAATCGGGTCCTTGGAGAGCACGCGCACGTGGTCGGGCGGGCTCGCACGCGCCCACACGCCGCCGATGCCATCGAGCGCGGCCTCCACGGCCGCGAGGCAATGCTCGCAGTGCATCCCCTCGACGGTGAGATTGACCGCATAGGGGTAGTGCGCCTCGTTGGTGTCGGCAACCGTCGGGCGCGCGACGTGGGGCTCTCCCCCGCCGGAGCACCCGCACCCGCAGCCGCCCCGGCGCAGCGTCCGCAGGTACCGACGGGCGGCGAGAAGGACGACCGCCGCCACGGCCAGGACGATAACGACGTTGATCATGGCAACCTCCCTACGAACTCGCGTTCTTCTCGCCCGTCGCTCACGCCTCGACGGGGACGCGACGGGTCTTCACGCCGAAGCAGAAGTACAGGATGTGGAACACCCACACGCACGCGAGGACGATCTGGCCCACGCGCACCGCGTGCATCATGACAAAGCCGATGGACATGAGCACGGTCACAGTGGCCATCACGCGGATCTTGGTTGCCCAGTCCATGCCCTGGCCGCTCACGTAGCTCTCAAGGTTCTTCTTGTAGAGCTTTGTGTTCGTGAACCACGTGTGCAGCCGCTCCGAGCTCTTGGCAAAGCAGAACGCCGCGAGCATCAAAAACGGAAACGCCGGCAGCAGCGGAACCACCGCGCCGATGGCTCCCAGCACGAGTCCCACGCAGCCCAGCGCAACGAGCAGCACCTTCTTCACCTTCATGCGTCCTCCCTGGAAAGTCGCCTCTTCTCGGCCTTGGTCTCGATGACGTGACGGACGGCCGCCACGGGATGATGGAAGATCATGCGCGGGCCCGAGAAGCGCATGACCTCGCGGATCTTCTCGCGCATCTCCGGCTTGTAGCAGTGCACGCGGCAGTTGGAGCAGAAAGTCTTGGTCTCCATGAAGGGACAGCGGTCGCTGCGCTGCCGTGCGTACTCCGCGAGCTCGGCGCACTCCGGGCAGAGCTCGCCGGCGCGCGTGCCGTGGCGCTTACGGCAGTAGAGCGCGATCATCTCTGACACCATGCGCTTCTCGCGCTCGCGCTTGGCCGCCACGCGCACGGTGTCGGGCGTGCGCGCCATCAGCTCACCCTCCCGTTCTCAACGCAGACTACGGTGTCGGCGATGCGCATCGTGGACGGCCTATGGGAGACAAGAAGGACCGTCCGCCCGGCGCGCTCCTCGGCAATGGAGCGCAGGATGACGGCCTCGTTCAGGCTGTCGAGGTTGCTCGTGGGCTCGTCGAGCAGCATGAACGGGGCATCGTGAAGGAAGGCGCGTGCAAGCCCCAGGCGCTGCCGCTCGCCGCCGGAGAGGGTGTCGCCGAGCTCGCCGACCGACGTGTCGTAGCCTGCCGGCAGGCTCATCACGAAGTCATGGACCGAGGCCTTGCGGCAGGCAGCCTCAATCTCTTCGTCCGTGGCATCGAGGCGCGCAATTCGCAGGTTGTTGCGGATGCTGTCGTGGAAGAGGTGCGTCTCCTGCGTGACGAGGGACTCCAGTTCGCGCAGGTTGGCCGTGTCCACGCGTCGCACGTCGCGCCCGGAGACGGATACGCTCCCCTCGTCCGCGTCCCAGAACCGCATGAACAGGCGCAACAGCGTGGACTTGCCGGAACCGGAGCGCCCGGTGATGCCCACGATCTGACCGGCGGGAGCATCGAGCGAGACGTCCGTGAGCACGCGCTCGTCCCCGTAGGAGAAGCTCACGTAGCTCGCGGCGGCGCCGTCAAAGCCCACGCGCCTCTCGCCCGTCACTTCCGGCGTGACCGGCTCCTCGTCCAGGATGGCGAGCACGCGCTCCCCCGCGGCGAGGGTGGGCTGCAGCGTGGAGCCCAGGTTCGCGAGCGCCACCACCGGGCCAAACGAGCTCATGAGCGCGAGCACGGGGATGAGCACGCCGTCAAAGCCCGCGGCACCGGAGCGGTGAAGCGCCGCCGCCACAAGAAGCATGACCAGATCGCAGGCGAGAATGACCGTGTTGGTGAGCGCCGTCGCGCGCCCGGTGGAGCGCTTCATGCGCTCCTCGTCCGCGGCGAGGGCGCGGGACCGCTCGTCCATCTGGTCCAGGCGCTCTTCGCCCGCTCCGTACTGCAGGATCTCGTCCAGGCCGCGCAGGCTCTCCAGCACGAAGCTCGAGAGCTCGCCCGCACCGGCACGGAAGCGCGCGCCGGCGTCCCCGGCGAGGCGCGCGGCGACGATCGGGCATGCCACGCCCACGGCGAGATACGACACCGCGGCCACAACGGCGAGCGCGGGGTGGAAGCTCCCGATGAAGGCGCAGGCGCCCGCACAGAAGAGCAGCGCAATCGCCGCGGGCGAGATGGTATGCGCATAAAAGACCTCGAGAAGCTCGATGTCCGAGGTGATAAGCGAGATGAGATCGCCACGGTCGCGCCCCTCGAGCTTGGCCGGGGCAAGCCGGCGCAGCGCCCGGAACACGCGATCACGGACGAGCGCGAGCAGCTTGAACGCGATGAAGTGGTTGAACGCCTGCTCGCCGTAGCGAAGCAGGCCGCGCGCCACGGCGCAGACCGCCATCGCCACGATGAGTCCCGCGAGCGGTGCCGCCGCGCCGTTCGCAAGCACCGCGAGCACCCCGTAGCCACCGAGCACCGTGATTGCCGCCGCGCAAGCGTGGCCGAGGAGCCCCATGAGGATGGCCAGCACCATGAATCCCGTAAGCGGGCGCACCAGCTCCACGAGCCGAAGCATCACCCTCATGCGACCATCCCCTTCGTCTCGCCGAATTCCTCGAGCTCGCGCTGGGCGCGCCAGAGCGTTGCGTAGCGGCCGCCTGCAGTGACCAGCTCGTCGTGGCGCCCGTGCTCCACCACGCGTCCACCGTCGAGCACGAAGATCTTGTCGGCCCCCACCACGTTCACCAGACGGTGCGAGATGAGGATTACCGTCGCGCGACCAGCCAACCCGCGAACCGCGCCCATGATGGCGTCCTCGCTCTCCACGTCCACGTTGGAGGTCGCCTCGTCAAAGACGTAGACTGGCGTGGCGTGCAGCAGCGCGCGGGCGATGGCGAGGCGCTGCCGCTGGCCGCCGGAGAGGTTGGAGCCGCGCTCGGCGAGCATCGTGTCCAGCCCGGCCTCGCCGCGCAGGAAGGCGGCCAGGCGCATGGCCTCGAGCGCGGCCCAGAGCGCATCGTCGCTTGCACCCGGCGCCGCGACCAGCAGGTTCTCGCGCACCGTGCCCTTGAAGAGGTAGCTCTCGTGCCCCACGTACGTCACGTGGGAGAGCAGGTCCGCCACGTCGAGCGCGCCGACCTCGACGCCGCCCACCGTGAGCGACCCCGAATACCCGCGCAGCCGCCCCAGCAGGAGCGCCGCGAGCGTGGACTTGCCGCAGCCGGACTCGCCCACCACGGCCACCAGGCTGCCGGCCGGCACGTCGAGGCTCACGCCGCCCAGCACCTCGCGCTCGTCGTCGTAGGAGAAGCGCAGGTCGCGGGCACGCACGTCGCGGCGCTCCGGAAACGCCTCGCCGCCCTCCGGCGGCTCCGGAAGCCCCAGCAGCCGGAAGATCTTCTCGCTTGCCGCCATGCCGTTCATGGCCACGTGGAAGAACGACCCCAGCTGGCGCATGGGGATGAAGTAGTCCGCCGCCAGCAGGATGATGGCGAGGCATCCCCCCAGGCCAACGGCACCGGAGGCCATCTGCGTGAGCGCCACCGCCACGCCGGCGGCCGCCCCGCCGTACGCGACGAGGTCCATGATCGTGATGGAGTTGAGCTGCATCGTGAGCACGCGCATGGTGATGCGGCGGAACTTCTCGGCCTGCTCGTTCATCTCGGCCTGCTTGAACTCGTCGGCCTGGTAGACCTTGAGGGTGGTGAGGCCCTGGAGGTTCTCCAGGAACGTGTCGCCGAGCTCGGTGTACTGGCCCCAGTAGCGGCCGAGCAGCCTCTTGGCCCAGGTCTGGACCGCGGCGATGGCCACCGGGATGAGCGGCACGCACACCAGAAGCACCACGGCAGCCGGCACGCTCACAAAGACGAGCGCCACAAAGAGCGTGAGCGGGGCGAGAAGGGCATAGAAGAACTGCGGCAGGTATGCGCCGAAGTAGGTCTCGAGCTGGTCGCACCCCTCCACGGCCACCTGCACGACCTCGGAGGTGCGCACGTCCTCACGGTAGCTCGGCCCCAGGCGCAGGAGCTTCTCGTAGATGCGATGGCGCAGCGTGCGCTTGACCTCGCGGCTGGCGAGAAACCCCATGCGCGCGGAGCCCACGGCGGCAAGGCCGCGCACGACGGCAGCAACAACCACGCAGACGGCGAGAAGAACGAGGTCCTTCTCGCCCGCCGTGCCCGCCCAGAGCGCGGAGAGCGTCCGGCAGATAGCGAGCACCATGCCCATGTTGGCCACGAGCGACGCCCACTGCAGGGCCACGCTCGCACCCACGTACCTCATGCTCCCCGGCACGATGCCGATGAGCCGCTTGTCGATCATCACGTGTCGTCGCCCCTCACGTCCGACGGTCAAATCTGTTAGCCATAGTAAACTATTTTGGAGCGACTGTTAACCGAACATAACTTTTTCGCTGGCGAGAAGAGCGTGTGGCGCGCGCTGTTGTGGTTGGGGCGAGTTCCGGACGGTTCTGCGCCGCATGATTCAAAAGGGGTCTGTCCCCTTTTGAATCATCATGTATGGCGGGCGCACCACCCGGGTATGATGGACATATTGCAACCGCCTCCCACGAAGGAGCCCACATGAACGAGGCGACCGTTCCCGCCGAAAACAAAAGGATTTCAATAATCCTCAAGATGTACGGAATCTACTGCCTCATCACTGCAGCCGCGGTGCTTGCGCTGGTGGCGCTCATCGCAATTCCGCTCGCGCAGTATGGCGTCGCGCTCTTCCGCGAGAGCCATGACGTCACGCTCACGATGACGCTCACCATCATCCAGATCGTAACCTCCGTCATAGCCGCCGCGGGCTACGTCGCCTTTGGTGTGCTCGTGCTCAAGAACCGCCGGCGACACGTTGCGCAAATCGCGTACGCCCTGCTCGGCGTGGGCGTCATCAACCTCATCCTCGAGATCATGCTCAACGGCTTTGGCGACAACCTCATCTACGACGGAGTGCGGCTCGTGGTCCTTCTCGTCATATCCGCCACCATCGATCCCACGCTCATCACGGAGCGACAGCTTCAGCGCAAGCTGCGCGACATGGAGACCGAGGAGGCAGCCAAGGACGGGACGCTCGGGCGCGCCAAGGGCGACCGCGGCTTCATCGAGCTCGACTTCTTCAACCTGTTTTGGGTCTTTGTGGTCTGCTGCGTGCTCGGCCTCATCATCGAGACCGTCTATCACATGGTCGTGGTGGACCCAGGCGTCTATCAAGACCGCGCCGGCATGCTCTACGGGCCCTTCTCGCCCATCTACGGCTTTGGCGCCGTGCTCATGACGGTGGCGCTCAACCGCTTCTACCGCGCAAACCCCATCGTGATCTTCCTTGTGTCGGCCGTGATCGGCGGACTCTTTGAGGCGGCGGTCTCCTGGTTCATGCAGGTGGGCTTTGGCGCCGTGGCCTGGGACTACTCCGGCTCCACGATCTTTGGCCTCTTTCCGGACCCCATTGCCATCCTCTTTGGCGGTCGCACGTCCACGCTCTTCATGTGCATGTGGGGCGCGCTCGGCTTTGTGTGGATCAAGCTTTGCCTGCCGTGGCTGCTCAAGCTGATCAACCTGATCCCGTGGCAGGCGCGCTACTCGTTCACCTCACTCTGCGCGATTCTCATGCTGGTGAACGGCGTCATGACGCTGCAGTCCCTCGAGTGCTGGTACCAGCGCGAGAGCGGGCTTCCGCCGTCGTCGCCGGTCGAGGAGTTCTACGCCGAGCACTACGACGACGCCTACATGCAGCACCGCTTCCAGTCCATGACCATCACGCCCGAGGACAGCGCCCGCGCTTCGTAAATGAGCGGTAGGGGGATGGGGCCGCAACAGCCCCGTCCCCCATCACGCCAGGTAACCGCGCTGCGGGCGCGCCAGGCGATGCGCCCCAACCAAAATGGCGATGCCAAGAAGCACGAGCGGAAGGCTCAGCAGCTGGCCCATCGTGATAGGGCCAAAGAGATATCCGAGCTGCGCGTCCGGCACGCGGACAAACTCGACGAGGAAGCGGAACACGCCGTAAAGCGCGAGGAACATGCCCATGAAGGTGCCCTGCGGACGCGGCGGCACGCGGCGCGACATCATGTACAGCACCGCAAAGATCACCAGGCCCTCAAGCACGGCCTCGTAGAGCTGGGAGGGGTGACGGTACACGCCGCCTCCCGTCTCGAACATCACGCCCCAGGGAAGCGTGGTCTCCTTGCCCCAGAGCTCGCCGTTCACAAAGTTGGCGCAACGGCCAAAGAAGAGGCCGAGCGGCGCGCCAATGACACCGAGGTCGCAGATCGTGGGAATGGAGATGCCGTAGTGCCGGCACACCAGACTGCCACCGATGACGGCGCCCACGAGGCCGCCGTGGAAGCTCATGCCGCCCTCCCAGGTGGCAAAGATCTCGAGCGGGCTCGAGAGGGAGAGCCCCGCGCCCCAGATGTAGAAGACCACGTAGAACAGGCGGGCGCCGATGATGATGCCAAAGACCACGCCAATGACGATGGAGAAGACGTCATCGGCGGAAAGCCCCAGCTTCCAGCGCCGCTGCGTGCGCCACATCACAATGCCGGCGCAGATGAACCCCAGCAGGTAGGCAATGCCGTACCAGCGCACGGTGAGCGGCCCCAGCGTGAAGGCCACCGGGTCGAGCATGTGGTAGAGATCGTCGAGAAACACGTTGTTCTCCGCCCGTCCTTCTCGCCCGCGCTAGAACGCGGCGGGCTGGACGCGCGTCACGCCGGGGACATGCTCGCGCAGGATGCGCTCGATGCCCTCGGACATGTCGAGGCTCGAGAGCGGACAGCCGGCGCAGGCGCCCTGCATCTCCAGGGTGACCACGCCGTCGTCGGTACAGTCGATAAGGGCAACGTCACCGCCGTCGGCCTGGAGGCTCTGACGGATGACGTCGAGGGTGGCGTCGAGAAGTGCGCGATCAACGGCCATGTGAGTTCCTTTCTCAATGCCCCGGCCAGGTCGGCGCGGGGCGCTCTGGTTCCAGTGGAACATGTTACCCAATGCCGGAAAAAAGATGCCCGGAAGTGTGCCCGCTCAGGCGCTGCGCCGGCTTTTTGCCGTTGCGCGCCGCCGCCACGGCCCGCGCCACGCGCTCGACGGAAAAGGCGGCCTCGGAGGGGTCCATGAGCTGGGTGTCAACCAAGAGGCGCGAGACGCCCGCAGCAAGAAGCTCGTCCGTCTGGGGCGTGGCGTCGAGCGGGTGCGCCGAGAAGATCCTCGAGCGCCCGTTGATGTCGGTGCGCACGGGGAGCTCCTTGCCGTCGATGTCTCGCAGGGAAAGCTGGCGGCGGCGCAGCTCGCAGCGCGCGCAGTCGTGTATGCAGCGGCCGAGCGCCTGCAGCACGCAATGCTCGCTCGTCATCACGCGCTCCCGGCCCAGGACGGAGAGGCCCACGGGGACCGTGGCCGCCCGCGCGAGCGCGCAGACCTCCTCGAGCGTGAGCTCGGGCGAGAGCCAGAGGCCGGCGGCGCCGGCTTCCTCCAGGGCCGTAATTGCGCTCGTGTTGTGGACGGGGATGCAGGAGCGCACCTCGGGCAGCGCCCCGCGCTCCGCGGCAAGCGCGAGCTCGGAGACGTTGCCCACAGACACAGGCGCACCCTCGCGCACCCACGGGTCCAGGCGCGCGTGGTCATCCTCGCGGCAGATCTCGTCGAGCCAGGGAATGACGCCCTCGGGCCACGTGCCCTCGGCGAGGTCGTCCGCGGACGCGTAGACGCGCGTTGCGCCAGCCTCGAGCGCCGCCTCCGCGCACTCCGGGCTTGTCACCAGCGCGCACACGCACGGCTCCTCAGCCGCGGGCGCGGGCGTGGGCTCAGCGGGAGAATGATTCAAAAGGGGTCTGTCCCCTTTTGAATCACGATTGAGGTAGGGGGCGATAAGGGCTTCCTCAAGACGGGCGCACGCTTCCGCGCGAACCTTGTGAACGGCCGAGAAGCTCATGCCGCAGCCGGGGTCAAGCTCAACGTCCCAGCTCACGGGTTCAAAGGGGCTCTGACCCATACGGCCAACGTGCTCGATGAGGTCCTTCTCGTCCACGGCGCGCGTACGCGCGGGTTCCACGACAAAGCCCTCCGCGCGCGCCACGGCGACCCCGTCAGCGCACTCGAGCTCCACCGAAAACGGCGCGCCGATGCGAGCCCTCACCCTCACGCAAACGGAACGGCGGCGTACCACGTCCTTGTCGGCCACGCGCGCCGCGTCATCGAGGGCGCGCTGCGAGCGTATCACGCGCACGACCGACCCCATGGGCATCGGGCGCGCGGCAAGGCAGGTGACCTTCTCGCCCTCCGCGGCGTCCGCCGGTGCCGGGGCCGTGAGGAACTGTGTGGGGTCGTCGACCGGGCGAATCTCGAGCAGGTCGCCCGCACCCACCGGCGCACTCAGCCGCACGTCAACATGTGCTCGCGTGTGCCGGCGCAGGCGCTCGCGACCGCCCGATCCCCCGCCCCGGCGCACAATGGCGTCCTCGAGGGCACGCGACCCCACGACCTCTCCCACGATCTCGCCCCGGTTGTTGGAGCGCTCGTAGCTCATCATGTCGTTGTCGGAGCGCCCCCAGAGGTAGCTGTCGGTGAAGTCTCGGTTGAAGGCGCGCTTGAGCTGGCGGTGCCGCGCGGCGTCCGCCTCCGGGGAGTCCTCGCCCGAGGCCAGCGCGTCGAGCGCCCCGCGATACGCCGAGACGACGGAGTACACGTAGTCGGGCGCCTTCATGCGCCCCTCCACCTTGAGCGAGCCCACGCCCGCGTCGCGCATCTCGGCGAGGTGATCGACGGTGCAGTAGTCCTTGGGGCAGAGCAGGCGCGTGCCGCCCACGCCGCGCATGGTCTCCGGGAGGCCCTGCGTGGCAACGCCTGGGATCTCGAGCACCTGGCCCTTCTCGTTCACAAGGTCGTACGGCAGGCGGCACGGCTGCGCGCACAGGCCGCGGTTGGCCGAGCGCCCTCCTGCGAGCGAGCTCATGAGGCACACGCCCGAGTAGCAGAAGCAGAGCGCACCGTGACCAAAGCACTCCAGCTCAACGCCCTCCTCAGCGATACGTGAGATCTCCTTAAGCGAGAGCTCGCGCGAGAGCGTCACGCGGTCCACGCCCCAGACGTCACGGCACCACGCCACGCCGCACGCGTCCTGCACGTTGGCCTGCGTCGAGACGTGGGTCTCCACCTCAGGCCACCTACGGCGAATCTCCGCCATGAGGCCCCAGTCCTGAATGATGAAGGCATCGGCGCCCAGTCCCCACGCACGCCGCACGAGCTCCAGCACGCGCGGCATCTCCTCGGTAGAGATGGCCACGTTCACGGTCACGTACACGCGCGCACCGGCCAGGTGGGCGCGACGGCATGCCGCGGCAAACGACTCGTCGTCAAAGTTTTTGGCACCGCGACGGGCGTTGAAGTCGTTTCCCAAGCCGCAGTAGATGGCGTCCGCCCCGGCCGCGAGCGCGGCGTTGAACGGCTCCGGCCCGCCGGCCGGCGCCAGCAGCTCCGGCACGCCGTGGGCCTCCAAGAAGGTCTCGCGCTTCACTTTGGGCCATCTCCTCTCGGTCGACCTCAAAAATAACGGACATTTGGTGATGGCCGCCAAACTGCCAACTGGGAAAACGTCGCCTCCACAAAACCAAATGTCCGTTATTTTTTCCGACACCTCACACACAGGATGCGGGCGACGCCGCAAGCAGCGCCGCCCGCACCCAAAACGAACAGAATCGAACCCCTAGACCAGCCGGGCCCAGCGCTTCTTGCCGGACTGGACCGTCGTGCCGGCCGAGAAGAGCGCAGCGTCCACGTTGTAGCACTTGGGCGCCACGGCCTCGCCGTTGATCTTGACGCCGCCGCCGTCCACGAGACGGCGCGCCTCGCCGGCGGACTTGGCGATGCCCACCTCCACGAGCAGCTTGCCCAGGTAGACCTTGCCCTCGTCGTTGACCTCGGCAACGCTCACGGGGAACTCAGGCATGTCCTCGGGGGCCTCGGCGCGCTTGAACTGCGCGTCGAAGGCGGCGCTCGCCGCGGCGCCGGCGCCCTCGCCGTGGTAGAGGTCCACGATGTTGGCTGCCAGCTCGCGCTTGAGCGCGTACGGGTCGGCGGAGCCGTCCGCGAAGGCGGCGTCGATGGCGTCGAGCTTGTCCATGTCCGCCGTGGAGCACAGGCGCCAGTAGAGCGGCACCAGCTCGTCGGTGATGGACATGACCTTGCCGTACATGTCGGCCGGCTCGTCGGTGAGACCGACGTAGTTGCCGTAGCTCTTGGACATCTTCTTGTGGCCGTCGGTGCCCACCAGAAGCGGCATC
>DXAB01000111.1 GCA_019117265.1 Candidatus Olsenella pullicola | reverse complement strand
GGGTAGATTGTCACCATGAAGTTCATGGTGACAATCTACCCTGTCACCTTTGTCATCACCCCTGTCATCACCGCCCCTGCCGCCGACCGACCTACGTGTAGAGCCAGGAGTTGGCAAAGAACTCGTCGGTGGGCTCGGTCACGGTGATGGCACCGTCAAACATGAGTGACACGTTGTCCGCAACGGCACGGACAAACCCCAGGTCATGCGTAGCGAGAAGAACCGTTGCGCCGTTGGAGCGCGCCGCGGCGACGCGCCGCGCGACCCGCTCCCTAACCGAGCGGTCAAGCCCCTTGGTGGGCTCGTCGAGCAGGAGCAGCCGCGGCCGCACGAGCAGCAGCTTCTCCAGGGCAAGGAGCTGTTGCTGGCCACCGGAGAGGTCGTAGGGGTGGCGCTCGGCCGCATCGGCAAGGCCCAGGCGCTCGAGCGCCGCCGCGACCTCGTCCTCACCGTAGCCGCCCGCGCGCGACCACTCCATGAGCTCCGCGCGCACCGTCTCGTGCGCGAGAAGGGCCTTGGGGCTCTGCGGCAATAGTGCCTGAGAGGCGGCGAGGGCGCTGCGAACCCTGCCGCGCTGCGGGCGCAGCACCCCTGCGAGCACGGAGAGCAGCGTGGACTTGCCGCAGCCGTTTGATCCCACGAGCGCCCGCACCTCTCCCCTGCCAAGCTCAAGGTCCAGGCCGCGCAGCACCCAGCGGGCGTCACGGTCGTAGCGCAGCCAGACGTCGCGCATCCTCACAACGACATCGTTGCTGACAAAGGTGACAGGCACCTTTGTCAGCATCTTTGGCAGCGTCTCGGGCGCACGCGGCTGGCCAACGGGCCGCACCGAGCCATCCGTTAGCTCAAAGGCGCAGGTAGCGTAGTCTGCCATCACCTCCGGGGCGTGCGTGGCCACCACAACGGTAATGCCGAGCTCGCGGTTTGCCCGGAAGAGCAGCGCGAGGAAGCTCTTCTCGGCGAGGGGGTCCAACATGCTCGTCGGCTCGTCGAGCAGGAGCAGGCGCGGGCGCATGACGAGCGCGGACGCAAGCGCGAGCACCTGGCGCTGGCCGCCGGAGAGCTCGGCCGTCCGCGCGCGAAACCACGGCTCGATTCCCAGGAAGTTGCACGCCTCCGCCACGCGTCGGCGCATCTCGGGCTCCTGAACGCCGAGGTTCTCTAGGCCAAACGCCATCTCGTGCCAGACGGTGTCGCACACCACCTGGGCGTCGGGGTTCTGAAAGACGTAGCCCACGGCGCGTGCGGAGCCCTGCGGGCCGAGCGCGCGGACATCCTCGCCAAAGACGCGCACGCAGCCCTCGAGCGTGCCGGCGGGAGAGATCTCTGGCTTGGCAAGGCGCAAAAGGGTGGACTTTCCCGAGCCCGTGGCACCAGCGATCAGGGCAAACGCGCCCTCGGGAACCTCAAGGGACGCCCCGCGCAGAACTGGCGCGTCAGCGCCGGCGTACGTGAAGCTCACGCGGTCAAGCTCGAGCGCGCTCATCGGTTCCTCCCCTCGCGGCAGATGGTGACAAAAGTGCCTGTCACCATTGTCATCACCGGCAGGGCGGCGAGAAGGGCAAAGGGCAGGTAGAGCCACCAGGGCGCAAGGCCCCCCATCGTGGGGTAGAAGCGCCAGCCCGAGCAGGCCGCCCACGCGCACGCCGCACACAGGGCGAGCAGCGCGGCGATGCCCGCGAGCGCCGCCACGTCGCGCCCGCGCAGGCGCTCCGGGCGATACTGAGTCCGCGGCATGCCGGACTCCCAGCCGCGGGCGCGCATGGCGTCCGCGCGCTCGACGGAGTCCTCGAGCGACCACGTGAGCAGCATCGTGGACGTGCGCACGAGCTCGTCGCGAAGGCGGAGGCGCGGGCCGGCCGCCGTGCAGGCGGCAAGCGTCGAGCGCACCGCTCGGGCGCGGCCGAGCAGCTGCGGCACGAGCTGTGACGCCATGCTCGTGACGAGCGGCACCGCTCGGGCGCGGCCGCCCGCAAGCGCGAGAAGCCGGTCCTGCGAGAGCACGGCCGCGGCGTCCTCAAACCACAGCACCACCGCAACCATGAGCGCGCCCATCGTGGCCCCATAGGCAAGGCTCTCCAGGTAGACGCTGCGCGGCCCCAGCTTGAAGAGCAGCGTGGCGCCCGATGCCGAGAAGAGCGGGTTCAACAGGCACACGAGCGCGAGCAGGGGAAGCTGCCAGGCGAGCCCGCGCGCCGTGGCGGCTGCGCCCCGCACCGCGAGCGAGAAGGCGAGGGCGCCCGCAAGCGAGATGGCAACGAGAACGGGGTGCACCGCCAGCATCGAGAGCGCGACCGTCCCCGCAAAGAGCGTCGCGGGGACAGCCGCGTGACAGGCGTCAAAGGCTGTGGGGCGTGCGGGCGCCACGTTCTTCTCGCCGGCTACTCGGTGAACTCGGTCACGTAGACCCAGGTCACCACGTCGCCGTCGGCAAGCTGGCACTCGGAGCAGCCGACCTCGGCCATCTCATCGTTAACCTCGAACATCCAGCCGCTCATGTCGCCAAAGTCCCCGGCGGCAAGGCCGTTGATGCCGGCCACGTACATGCCGTAGTCGGAGTCGGACGCGTTGACGTCATCGGCGGCGGCGACGAGCGCGTCGTAGGCCGTGGCGCCCTCGGCAAGCTCCACATCGTGGGTCGTGAGCTCGCCCTCGCCCGCGGTTGCGTCAATCTCAACGGTAACGGCGATCTGGGGCTCGTCCGGTGCCGAGGCGCCCTGATCGGCCTCGGGGGCACCGCCGCACGCAGCGACCGTCAGCGCGAGCGCGCACGCGGCAAAGCCGCCGGCAAGTCTCGTAAGGAGGGCTCTTCTCGACAGGTTCTCATGGGACATATGATGCCTCGCTCTCTCCCAGGGTCCTGGGCGTCGGGAGGGCAAGGCAGGACAGGCAACCCGCTCGGTCGCCACCCTTGACACAGCCGTGTGCTGATCCGGAGTCAAACCGGAATCCTTTTTCTACTAGGCGTAGCAGCTCTTCGAACCGTGCCCTCTATTCGTATGGAGCCACAGTGTAGCATGCCGCCCGAGATCCGGCGAAGCCTTGCGTCCCCGCTCGGTGCGGCGCGGCCGGCCCGCGAGCTGCACGAGCGAGAGGGCTCGTTACCCCTCCCGGGCGAACGCCTCCCAGAGAAGGGTCACGATGCCGCAGACGAGGCCGCCCACCGGCCAGGCAACCCAGAACCACATGGCAGAGGTGCCCTCCGGGGTCCAGGAGTCCATATTTGGCGCCGAGAACACCGGCGCAAAGAGAAGCGCCAGGCCAACAATCGTGGCCACGATCATGATGGCGCCGCACACGGCGCCGAGCTTCTTGCCACGTCGCTTCTGGGCGAGAAGAGCCTCGCGCTGCGCCTCGTCCAGCTCTGCGGATACGATATCCTCCACCTCGAGGTCTTCTGCGATGGAGCGGTTGTACTCCTCGACATTGACGCGCCCGAGTAGCATGCCGCCGCGCACGATCCACCACACGCCCAGGGCGATGAAGAGCATGAGGAAGAAGAGGCCCCAGTTCTCCGCGGTCTTCTCGAGCATGAGCACACAGCCGATGCCCGCGAAGATGAGCGCGAGGCCGGCGATGAGCGCCGTCGAGAACTGCCGGCGGGCTGCGGCGCGGTCCTCGTCGGTGTAGAAGTCCTCCACGTAGGGGTGCGCCTTCTGGAACGCCGTGTGCTCCATGCCCGCGGGCACGAGAAACGCGAGGCCCGCGAGGATGCCCACGAGCACGATGATCACGAAGAGGCCGTCGCGCCCGTTCCAGGACGCCAGCTCGACCGAGCCCTCGAAGAGCAGGCCGAGCGCGATGCCCAGAAGAATGAGGGCCACGCCGGTGGGGAGCTTGAGCGCCAGCATGCGCCAGTGCTCCTCGTAGCCGCAGACGTCGGTGGGCGGGCCGGCGGGGATGGGGGCCGCCGTCGCGGGGGCAGCGCGACTTGTGAGGTCGCCCGTCACGAGCTCGTCGAGCGTGCAGTCGAAGATCTCGCACATCTTGAGGAGCTTGTCCATCTCTGGCTGGCTCCTCTCGGATTCCCACTTCGTGACGCTCTGACGGGAGACGCCGAGCAGCATGGCCAGCTGCTCCTGGGTCATGTTGCGCTCTGCGCGCAGGTGCTGGAGGTTGTCGCGAAAGCTCATGGTCTGCCCTTCGTCGGGGGTGTGCGCTGTCTGCCGGCACCT
>DXAB01000110.1 GCA_019117265.1 Candidatus Olsenella pullicola | reverse complement strand
GCGCTCGTTGGCCTGGTGGAAGACAAAGTGGTCGATGTCGTCGGTCGTGACGCCCGCCTCCTCGCAGAGGGTGCGCACGGAGGTGACGATGGCGTTCACGCCAAACTTGAAGACGCGACGGCCCTCCATGGAGAGGACGCTCGAGGGGCGCTCAGTCTCGTCGTAGGGCGAGGTGCCCGCGACGCCGGGAACGTGGAGGATGTCGACGGCCGGCTCCGTGGAGAGGTACGTGGCGAGGGGGTTCTCGCCGTCCGCGGCAAGGACGGCCGCAGCGGCGCCGTCGCCAAAGAGCACGCACGTGGCACGGTCGGACCAGTCCACCAGGCGGCTCATCTTCTCCGAGGAGACCACGAGGACGCGCTGGGCGCGACCGCGGACAAAGTAGCCGTCCGCCACGTCGAGCGCAAAGACAAAGCCCGCGCAGGCGGCCGAGACGTCAAAGGCAGGGCACGAGGCGCCGAGAAGCTCGGCGATGGCGCAGGCCTCCGCGGGGATGAGGTGGTCCCCGCTCGTGGTGGAGCAGATGATGAGGTCAAGCTGGTCGGGCGTCACGCCGGCGGCGTCGAGCGCGGCACGGGCGGCCTCCACGGAGAGGTCGTCGAGGGTCTCGGTAGTGCAGATCCTGCGGCTCGAGATGCCCGTGCGCTGCGAGATCCACTCGTCGGAGGTGTCAAGGAACTCGGAGAGGTCGTCGTTCGTGACCGAGCGGCTCGGGAGCGCCGAGCCCGTTCCCAGAATGCGAAATCCCACCTGCCCGCCTTCCGTCGTTGTTAACGTGTCAACATCTCTTTGCTCATTGGTAGGCTAGTCAATGTGCGCAGTGAGTGGTGCGATTATTTTTGGCTCCTCCATTTTGCCATGACTCCTCCATATGGGCGGTAGCTCCCCCGTGGCCCTCGACAAACTCCAAGAGAGAGCCGACACTTCTCTGTTGTGCACACGAGAAGACAAATAAGGAGCTGCCATGCCCCCTGCACTCGAGGTTTGGGAGACCATAGGATCCACCAACGACCGCGCTCTTAAGCTCGGGCGGGAGGGGGTGCCCCATGGCAGCGCCGTGGCCGCCCGGCGACAGACGGCGGGGCGCGGGAGGCGCGGGCACGTCTGGGAGTCCCCGGAAGGCAACGTCTATCTTTCCGTCGTGCTGAGGCCGCGCGTTGTCCCGTCGCGGCTGCCCGGGCTTGCCGCGGCCTGCGGGCTTGGTGCCGCAGATGCGCTCGAGGCCCTTCTCGCTTCAAATGCGCCGCAGCTCAAGTGGCCCAATGACCTTCTTGTTGCCGGACGTAAGCTGGGGGGGATTCTTGTGGAGGTGGCGCGGGACGGCAATGACGAGGCGTTCGCGGTCTGCGGGATCGGTATCAATATAGAGAGCGCACCGCGCGATATGGGAGCGATCTCCCTAACAGAGCTTGGGGCCACCGCGTCCTTCTCGGCACTTGCTGGGGCGCTGCGAGCTGGCATACTCTCGCGCGTCGACGCCTGGGCCTCCGCCACGGGGGAGCGTCCGCTTGACGGGGTTCGTGAGGCCTACCTGGAGCGGCTCGCCTGGCGGGGCGAGGAGGTCGTGGCAAGCTCGCCAACCGGTCGCGAGCTCGCGCGCGGAACCCTCGACACCATCGACCCCTGGGGCCGCGCCATCGTGGACGGCACCCCCTACTCCGCCGAGCAGGCCTCCCTGCGCCCCGCATGATGACAATGGTTGACAATGGTGACAATGGTGACAGGGTAAATTGTCATCATCGTCATGAAGACGAGTCGGCCCCGCTCGGGTTTGCGAGCGGGGCCGACCTTTAGGCGCGTATGATCCGGGCGCTACTCCTCGGTCTCCTGGCGAACCACCTGGGAGAGGAGGTCGTCGAGGGAGCCAAGGTCCTCGTTGATGATGTCGGAGTCATTGGAGACGCTGTCGGACCCGCCAATGAGCTCGTCGTCATCAAAGTGGTGCGTGGCAGGAGCCGCGGTGCCAAGCATGATGTCGGCGTCGGCATCCGGCGAGAAGACCATGTTGAGCAGCTGGGAGAGGTCCTCGCTGTCGGCCTCGTCGTTCTCGGGCTCGAGGATGTAGAGCAGGCCGCGGGCCTCAAGGCCGTCACGGAGCTCCTCGATAGCCTTGGCACCGATGCCGTCGATGCGCAGGAGATCGTCCTCGGTCTTTCCGATGAGGTCGCCCACGGTCTCGATGCCCACCTCGCTGAACTTGTTGGTCCAGCGCTGCGAGACGCCGAGGTCGTCAAAGAGATAGAGCTTGGCGTCCTCGCTGGAGAGCGTGCGACCGTTCTTGGAGTACACGCCGCCAAAGCCGTAGTCGTCGCCAACCCAGTCGAGCTGCTTGGGAAGCTGCTCCTCGATGCCCTTGAGCTCGTCGGGCGCCCACTCGGGCAGGCTCTTGGCCAGAGGCGAGGTGGGGCCGTCGATCTTGGTGCCGTGATAGGTGAGGTTCACGTCCTGGTACGCGGAGAGGCCCGTGCCAGCCGGAATCTGCTTGCCCACGATGACGTTGGACTTGAGGTCGAGCAGGTGGTCGACGTCGCCCTCGATGGCAGCCTCGGTGAGGACGCCGGCGGTGCGGATGAACGACGCGCTGGAGAGCCAGGAGTCGATCGAGCTGGCCACCTTGAGGGTGCCGAGGATGACCGGCTCGGCCTCGGGCGGGGTGCCGCCGGCGAGCGCCACGTTGCGAACGGTGTCAGCAAAGACGTAGCGGTCGACGTACTGGCCGAGGAGGTACTGGGAGTCGCCCGGGTTGGTCACCTGGACGCGACGCAGCATCTGGCGTGCGATGACCTCGATGTGCTTGTCGTTGAGGTCAACGCCCTGGGAGGTGTAGACGTCCTTGACCGACTCGACGAAGGTGTGCATCGTCGACTCGATGTCGGTGAGGCGGCGCAGCTTGCGGAAGTTGACAAAGCCGCGGGTGATCTGGTCGCCGGCACGGACCTCGACGCCGTCCTCGACGCCCGGCATGAAGCGCACGGACGCGGGGACGCGCCACTCCTCGATAGTGCGGGTCTGGTCCTCGGGGTCAACGATGCGCAGGAGGTACTCGGCCTGCTCGGGCGTGATGCGGAGCAGTCCGGAAACCGGCGCGAGGTCGGCCTCTCGACCGAGGATCTTCTCGTTGACGTTGCCAACGACGTCGAACATGCGGGCGACCGTCGGGAGGCCCTGCGTGATGTCTTCGGCACCAGCGACGCCGCCGGAGTGAATCGTGCGCATCGTGAGCTGGGTGCCCGGCTCGCCGATGGACTGGGCGGCGATGACGCCCACTGCCGTGCCGATGTTGACCGGACGACGCGTGGAGAGATCCCAGCCGTAGCACTTCTGGCAGACGCCGTACTTGGACTTGCAGGTGAGCAGCGCGCGGAGCTCGACCCTCTTGAGGCCGTGCGCGACGAGCATCTCGAGGTCGTCCTTGGACTCGATGTAGCCGTCCTTGGCCACGAGCACCTCACCCG
>DXAB01000012.1 GCA_019117265.1 Candidatus Olsenella pullicola | reverse complement strand
TGCCCAAAACAACACAATACGTGTCATTTCATTACGTTCGGGCGACGAGAAGGACCGCGTTTCCTCTCGCTACATAAAACTTGTTGCCCAAAAACGGCGATTCAGAACGGAATAGGCCTCGGCGCGTGACGCACACCCTCTCCCACCACAAAAGCGGCTGATTCCGGACAGCGAAACCTCATGAGAGGCCCCTACAGCTGACGCAGCGCGTCGATAAGACCCGTCTTGGAGTCCGTCCGACCGTCACGCATCTTGATCACGCGCGCGGGGACGCCCGCGACGACGGCTCCGGCGGGAACGTCCTCCACACAGACGGCGCCCGCTGCCACGACGGCGCGCGCCCCCACGCGAACTCCCTCGAGCGCGACCGCGTTGGCACCGATCATGACGTCGTCCTCCACGATGACGGGGGTCGCGCTCGCGGGCTCGACCACGCCCGCGAGAACCGTCCCTGCACCGATGTGGCACCGTGCCCCAACCGTGGCGCGCCCGCCGAGCACGGCACCCATGTCGATCATCGTTCCCTCGCCGACGACGGCGCCAATGTTGATGACGGCCCCCATCATGATGACGGCGTTGTCGCCGATCTCCACATGCTCGCGGATGATGGCGCCGGGCTCTATGCGAGCGTTGACGCCGCGCAGGTCGAGCAGGGGGACGGCGGAGTTGCGGCGATCGGCCTCGATGTCAAGATACTCGATCCCGTCGGCATGCTCCCTGAGTATGGGCTCGAGCTCGGACCACTCGCCAAAGACGATCTTGCCGTCGCGCCCGCCGTAGACGTGCGCGCCACCCCAGTCCCAGCGCATGCCGCATTTCTCGCGAACATACAGCTTGACGGGCGTCTTCTTGGGCGCGCTGGCAATGAAGTCGATGATTTCCTGGGCGTTCAAGCTCGTCCTCCTATTGTGGTTGTCACTTCTGCACCAATAGCGGGCTCTGGGTGCGGCGGCGTCGTCATCACGGCATCACGAAAACATCAGCTCGTCAAAATCATAGTAGCCCGCGGGGCGCCCGAGCAGACGCCTCGCCGCGGCAACGGCGCCAGACACGAAGATCTGCCTGCTCGCCGCGCGGTGCGTGAGGCACACCTCCTCGTCAGCGCCAAAGAAGTGCACCTCGTGCGTACCGGCAACGGTGCCGCCACGGACGGCGTGCATGCCGATCTCTCCGGGAACGCGCGCACCCACGATCCCCTCGCGCCCGCTCACCACGGGTCGCTCCCCCGTTGGGTCAACCGCGACGAGAAGGGCCTTGGCGGTGCCGGAAGGCGCGTCCGCCTTCTGGTTGTGGTGCGTCTCCACGATCTCGACGTCCCAGCCCGGAAGGGCATCGGCAACCAGCCTCGTCGCATGGCGCAGGGCGGCAACGCCAAGGGAATAGTTAGACGACCACACCACGGGGCTCTTCTCGCCGAGGTCCCTGATCTCTTCAAGCTGCGCTGGCGAGAAACCCGTCGCGCCGCTCACGAGCGCGGAGCCGGTGCGTCGCACGTACGCCGCCACGTGGGGCAGCGCGGCGGGTGCCGAGAAGTCCACGACGAGGTCAGCTGCGGGGGCCTCGCAGTCGAGCTCGCCGATGTTGTCAACATCATATGAGCCGACCACCTCAAACCCCGCGTCGAGAAGGGCCTCGCGAACGAGGCGACCCATGCGACCGCTTCCACCCACGACGATAGCGCTAGCCAAGAAGACCAACCCCCCTCATGGCCGCCACGAGCCGCTCGCGACCGGCATCGGAGATCTGCCAGAGCGGCTGGCGGTAGTTCTCGCCAATCATGCCCATCTCCGCAAGCGCGCACTTGACGGGAATGGGGTTCACCTCGCAGAAGAGGGCGTGGATGAGCTCGAGGTTCTCCAGCTGTGCGCGACGGGCGGCCTCGACGTTGCCAGCGAGGAAGTTCGCGCACATCTGGTGAACCGTTGCCGGCGCAATGTCAGCCCAGACGGAGATGACGCCCTTGGCGCCCAGGCTCATGAGCGGCACCACGATGTCATCGTTGCCGGAGAACATGCGGAAGTCGTCCGAGAGGTAGCGAGCGGCCATCGTCGCGTAGCCGATGGAGCCCGAGGCCTCCTTGATGCCCCAGGCGTTGGGGTGGGCAGACAGGCGCGAGAGGTTCTTCTCGCTGATGGAGCAGCCGGTGCGGCCGGGGATGTTGTAGAGGATGCACGGAACGTCAACCTTGTCCAGGACGGCGGTGAAGTGGCGGTAGATGCCCTCCTCGTTGGACTTGTTGTAGTAGGGCGTGATGAGGAGCAGCCCGTCCACACCAATCTTGACGAGGCCTGCGGCCTTGCGCTCTGACTCGAAGGTCGCGTTGGAGCCGGCGCCTCCGATCACGGGGATGCGGCCGCCGACGCGCTCCACCACGCAGCGCGCGACCTCGTAGTCCTCCTCGTCGGTCATCGTGGAGGACTCGCCCGTGGTCCCGAGCACCAGGATGCCGTCGGTTCCGTTCTCAAGGTGAAAGTCAACGAGGCGCTCGAGCGCGGGGTAGTCGACGGAGCCGTTCTCGGCAAACGGGGTGACGAGAGCGACGATAGAGCCGGTCAGGTTGGTCATGTCCATAGCAGTACCTTTCTCGCTGTTACGAAGGGACAGTCCCTTTGTCACATTTCCTGTCTGATGTTACGAGGGGACTGTCCCTCCGTAACATTGAGGGTAGCGAAGTAGTCGGAGGGGGTCTCTGCGCGGCGGATGAGCTCGCAGGAGCCGTCCTCGCGCAGCAGCACCTCGGCGGAGCGCAGCCGGCCGTTGTAGTTGTAGCCCATTGAGTAGCCGTGCGCCCCGGTGTCGTGAATCACCAGCAGGTCCCCGCGTTCAACCTCGGGAAGCGCACGATCCACCGCAAACTTGTCGTTGTTCTCGCAGAGGTTGCCCGTCACGTCGTAGGTGCGCAGCGCCGGCCACGACGACTTGTCCGGCCCACCGGCCTGACCCATCACCGTGATGTGATGGTAGGCGCCGTACATCGCCGGGCGGATGAGGTCGACGGCGCTCGCATCTACGCCAAGGTAGTCCTTGTAGATGCGCTTCTCGTGCAGCACGCGCGTGACCAGGCAGCCATACGGTCCCATCATGAAGCGCCCCATCTCGGTATAGATGGCAACGTCATCCATCCCGGCGGGAACGAGCACCTCCTCGTACGCGCGCCGCACGCCCTCGCCGATGGCGACAATGTCACACGGCTCGTCCTCCGGGCGGTACGGGATGCCCACGCCACCGGAGAGGTTCACAAAGCCCACGTGCGCCCCCGTCTCGCGCGAGAGCCGCACCGCAAGCTCAAAGAGGATGCGTGCGAGGGCGGGATAGTACTCGTTACCGTGCGTGTTGCTGGCGAGAAACGCGTGCAGCCCCAGCGTGGTGCAGCCGCGCGCCACGAGCATGCGATACGCCTCGAAGAGCTGCTCCTCCGTCATGCCGTACTTGGAGTCGCCGGGGTTGTCCATGATGCCGTTGGCAAGCCGGAAGAGACCGCCGGGGTTGAAGCGGCAGCTCGCGACCGGCCCCACCGGCCCGGCCACCTCCTCATAGAACGGAACGTGGGAGATGTCGTCAAAGTTGACGATGGCGCCCAGCTCACGCGCCAGGCGGAAGTCCTCGGCGGGCGTGTCGTTTGAAGAGAACATGATCCTCTCGCCGGTAATGCCCAGGGAACGGGCGATCATGAGCTCCGTGAGGCTGGAGCAGTCGCACCCGCAGCCCTCCTCCGCAAGGATGCCCACGAGCGTGGGGTTGGGGTTGGCCTTGACGGCAAAGTACTCGCGAAAGCCCGGGTTCCAGGAGAACGCCTCGTTCACCGCCCGCGCGTTGGCGCGGATGCCAGCCTCGTCATACAGGTGAAAGGGCGTGGGATAGCGCCCGGCAATGTCTATGAGCTGGTCTTTGGTCACAAAAGGCTGCTTCATGCAAGCTCCCCTTGATAGCGCTCCTGCAGGTTTGTGCAGACAGTCCTGAGGGTCTTCCCCGCAGGCCCACCCGACGGCCGCGCCCGGACGCCAGGTTCGGCGGGCTCGCCTCCCCTCGGGGTCATGACGCCTGCCGGCTGCCCCGAGGCTCTTCTTGCCCGCGCCTCTATCGAGTGTGCCCACTGTAGCATGTGCGCGCCTGGAAGCGAGCGGCTGATATACTCTCGTAACGATTGGAGGAAGCCATGTCCACCGAGAAGAACCCTGAGCTCGCCGCGCTCGCCCACTGGCGTCGCGACCTGCACCGCATTCCGGAGCTCGACTTTGACCTGACGGAGACCATCGCCTACGTGAGCCGTGTGCTCGTGGGGCTCTCGTGCGAGATCTTCTCGCCCTGCAGGAGCACCGTATGCGCCTGGTTTGACCTCGGGCACACGAGCGCGATTGCCCTGCGCGCGGACATGGACGCCCTCCCGGTCAACGAGATGACCGATGCCCCCTACGCAAGCGAGCGGGCGGGCCGCATGCACGCCTGCGGCCATGACGGGCACATGGCAATGCTGCTCGCGGTTGCCACATGGCTCGACCGCGTCGTTTTAGGGCAGGAGCCAACGACGTGCGTCGACGAGCTGCCAAGAAACGTGCTTCTTGTGTTCCAGCCCGCAGAGGAGACCACGGGCGGCGCGAGGCTCGTGTGCGAGAGCGGCGTCTTTGAGCGCTACGCCGCCGACCGCATCTTTGGGTTCCATCTCTGGCCGGACCTCCCCGCCGGCACCGTGGCATCGCGACCCGGGGCGCTGCTCGCCCGCTCGAGCGAGGTCACCGCAACGTTTGCAGGCGTGGCGAGCCACATCGCGCGCTGGCAAGAAGGGCGCGACGCCCTTGCCGCGGCAACGCGCTTTGTCCCCTCCGCGGAGGCGGCCTGCGGGCGCCTTGCGCTGAAGGGGGACGAGCCGTGCCTGCTGCGCTTTGGCAGGCTCGAGGCTGGCTCCGTGAGAAACGCCATCGCGGCCCACGCCCGCGCCGAGGGAAGCCTGCGCGTCTTCTCGGACGCCATGTTCGACCGCTCTCGGGAGGTAATAGCCTCCCTTGCCGAGAACGCCGCACGTACCGAGGGCTGCTCGGTCGAGCTCACCTTCTCGGAGGGCTATCCGCCCGTCGTGAATGACCCGCAGCTCTTCTCGGCCGTCGAGCGGGCGCTTCCGGGACTGGCGCGCGTTGAGGAGCCCCTGCTCATAGCCGAGGACTTCTCCTTCTACCAGCGCGCGCTGCCCGGGGTCTTCCTTCTTCTGGGAACCGGGACGGGCACGCCGCTTCACTCTGACCGCTTTGACTTTGACGAGCAGGTCCTTCTCGCCGGCGTTGACGCCTACCGTCGGCTGCTCATGGCGAGCTGACAATCCGGCGAGAAGGACCAGGAGACAGCGCTCCCCCTACGAGGCACTCACCCCGTACCAGGCCACGCCCTCGCCCTTCCAGCCAAGCTTGACCAGAGCGTCGTTTTCTTCTTTGCTCGTTGTGTAGTTATGCGTGCCGATGGTCGCGAAGGGGTTGAACTGCCTATAGAGAGGCACGCCGTTCTTGGCGTCGGCTGAGTACCAGCCTATGCCCTCCTGAGACCAGCCAAGCGCCGCAAGCGCGTCGTACTCCTCCTCGCTCATGGTGTAGTGGTGGTCGTCGGCATAGGGGTTGAACAGGCGATAGACCGCCGTGCCACTTGTGGGGGCCACCCAGCCAACGCCCTCGCCCGTCCATCCTATGCCAACGAGCAGGTCGCGCTCCTCTGCGGACGCGGTATAGAAGTGCTCACCCGTGTACCGATTGTAGAGGCGCCACATAGTCTGAGTCTTTGCCGCGGGAGCGTCATCGACGGGCTTTTCGAGCTCAGACCCATCGTCGGGCTTGGGGGTGTCGTCGGGCTTGGGGGTGTCCTCAGAGCCCTGGTCGCCATCCGGAGCCGGCGGCTCTTCCGCCCCATCGTAGGGCTTCCCCGCAATGAGCAGATAGTCCTTGGGGTAGAGCTCAGCGGTTTGCGAATCATACCGGTAGGAAACAGAATCAAAGCCAATGAAGAAACTGTAGGAATACGGATGCGCGTCACCCAAAGCGGCGTCATAGCTTGCCAGAAAGAGACCGCCGTTCTGTCCCACAGAGCCCTTGTCGCTGTTAGTGACGTCCACGAGATAGCTCTGCCCGTCATCGAGCCTCACCACGTTCCACATGTGCGGTCCGGCTCCTGTGCCACCCGCCATGGCGCCCGAGACCGTGATGCAGCGAAGCAGGGTGCTCGTAAAGTCCGACTCATCAAAAAGGTATTGAAAAGCCTTGGCGTAACCCTCGCAGACAACATTGGTGCTCGGGTTTGCGTCAAAGACGCTCACGAGCTGCCAAGGATCGCCGTAGGGCGTCGATTCATCGAGCGCCGCAGCGGTGTCATAGCTTACAAGCTCGCAAATCTCATTCTTGTATGAGACAAGCTTTTCATAGTCGGGCTCGTCGGCATGCTTGGCGACAATGCTCTTGGCGGTTGCAGCGGCACTCTGAGCCCTGCTCACGTCAGTGGAGTCAACGCAGTACAAATCAGAAGACTTCTGATACTCAACGGCAACGGACATCTTTACCTGAGCGCTCACCGTGACGCTCTGCCCACTGGACGAAGTGTTTAAGCTGGTGGAATATCCACTGGTCTTATCGAACCAGTACAGCTCGTAGGGATGGTCGCTGAAAAGCGCCTCGAAGACGCGGCCATTGCCCAGAGAGCGCCTCAAATAGAGGTCGGCCGCAGCGTCAAGGGCATCGCTCGACGAGGTAACGCCCAGCTCCGTAAACGTCCAGGTCTTTCCCGGCAGGGCAATGTTGTCGGTTCGCTCGCGCGATCCGGCCGCAATCTGAACAATCACGTCTTCCAGCACATCGTACGTCTGCTTCTGCTCGTCGGTCAGCTGGTCGCGCCCACTCGTGGCAAAAAATGAGACCCGCTCATTCCCGTAGAAGAGACCGTTGACGTACCCGTCAAAGAGCTCAACGTTGTCAGGCAGCCCACTGGCAACATCGGGGACGTTTTGAGAAACCTCACGCACACACGCAGCCTCAGTAGCAGACGTGACGTTCGGAACAACGAGCGACCCTACCACAACTGCCGCCGTAACGAGCGCGGCGGTCAAAGCCCTTCTCGCCATTCTGTCATCCTCCATTCTTCAGAGCAATTTCAGTAACCCATGTCATTCACAAACTAACAAGGGGAGACGAGGCTGGACAATCATCTAGCCAGCAAATGGCATCGTACGGTCAGCAAAAGGTCAACGTTACCGCCAAGCTACGGGCAGACTCCTGACGGTCTTGGGGAGAAGAGCCGTCCGCGCGTCGTCACTATCGGGAATGCGGACGAGCTCCGTCCGATAAAAAAAGGAGGCCACCCGAGGGCGACCTCCAGCTCACTCTATGTCACGCAGAACTAGCTGCGGGCAATCTTGCCGGACTTAAGGCAACGAGAGCAGACGTTGGCCTTGCGGCGGTGACCGTCAACGACAACGGTGACGCGCTGGATGTTCGGCTTGAACGTGCGGTTAACCACACGGTTGGAGTGGCTGATGGAATGACCGGCAACGGCGTGCTTGCCGCAGAACTCACAAACCTTGGACATGCTCGTACCTCCTCGGGGGCGCGGCGCTCCTCGCGCCCGCATTTACACAGCTCGCCCACTATAGCACATGCGGTGGGCGCTGCAAGGCCAAACCCCAACTTATTGTGGCGTTTTTGTTGTCCCGATCAGGTACGCCGCAACGGCGCCCTCGCGACACACTATCCGCGCGTCGGGCGAGCTCACCACGTTAGAGATTCCCAGGTCATCGAGAAGGCCCATCGGCTTGTCCTCAAGCTCCCACCGCATGCCGCGCTCGTCGACACGAGTCCCGGGGGCAACGGCAACGGCGGAGAACGTGCTCCCCACGGCATCTGGCCCCAGCGCCCAGCAGCTCTCCCCTTCTGCCGAGACAACCCTCATCTCGTAGGAGTCCTCGACGATGCGCGCAGAGGCGCACCCCGCGCCGGCGAGCAGGCCCACAACCGCTAGCGCGTGGTCTGGACGACCCCCAGAGGCGCAGGTCACCGTCAGCGCAAGGGGCGCGGCGCGGCGGGCCGCCTCGTGACGGGCGCAGTCAATTGCAAGCGCAAGGTCGGTCGCGTACTTCTCGGAGGGAAAGCTCACACAGGTACGTGCTGCGGCGGCAGCCCAAGAGGCGGCCTCGTCAGAGGCCGAGTCGGAGTCGCCGCAGAAGACGTCCGGGGCAATTCCCGCACGCCTGCAAACTTCTGCGCCCCCATCGGCGCAGATCACATAGTCGGACGCATCGGCAAGGCTTGCCACGAGCCCGGGGCCGCTTGGCTCGGGAGAGCCGTCAACCACAAGCGCCCTCAGCGGAGAGCCCTCAGCGGCAACGGGGCGCTCATAGTCGCGCAGCAGCGCAAGGGAGAGCTCGGGGTATCCGTGACAGAAGATGTCGCACCAGGGTCGGACGTCCTCCTCGCGGCGGCCGTCGTGATCGTTGAAGAGGCCCACAACGGCAAACCCCGCACGGCGAGAAGACCTCACGCCAAAGGGCGCGTCCTCAAAAACCCACGTGGTCTCTCGCGGCGTTCCCAGTCGCCGGCACGCCTCAAGGTAGACGTCCGGAAACTCCTTGTCACGCCCGCCCACGTCCTCAGTGCTCACGATGTCAGAGAAGAACTCGTCAAGTCCGTGCGTCACAAGGGCGTGGCGAAGCTCGCGCCTGGGCGTCGAGGATGCCACGATCATGGGGACCCCGGCGCCGCGGAGCTTCTCGAGGAAGTCGCGCGCGCCGGGCATGAGCGTCACCTCGCGCTCGTAGCCGTCGCGCACGTGGGCGCACAGCGCCTCGTAGACCTCCTCCGCAGAGGAGCCCATGCCGTATCTGTCATGAAAGAGAGCGCATGCCTCCGAGAGCGCGAGCGGCTCCACGACCTCCATGGGGACGGGCGCGGCGTCAAAGTGATCGTACAGCCAGTCATAGGCATGCACCCACATGCCCATCGAGTCGACGAGCGTGCCGTCGCAGTCAAAGATCGCTCCCGCGATGTCCATCTCTCCCCCTTCGCCAGGAAAAAACCTGACAATTTACCCTGTCACCAGTGTCATCAACCCTGTCACCAGTGTCATCAACCCTGTC
Organism: Candidatus Olsenella pullicola; assembly: GCA_019117265.1. GTDB lineage: Bacteria > Actinomycetota > Coriobacteriia > Coriobacteriales > Atopobiaceae > Thermophilibacter > Thermophilibacter pullicola. Next base: position 15,381 of record DXAB01000012.1, on the reverse strand, counting down.
ACCAGTGTCACGTTTTGATGATATACGCGTTTGGCGAGAAAAACCTCGCGCTTGCCGAGGTCCGCGTTGGGTAAAGTATCTTGCGTTTGGATGTTTTGCGTCACGGAGGGAAACCATGGCACGTTATGACTACCACTGCCCAGAGTGCGGAGCTAAGTTTGAGGTCGAGCACCCGATGAGCGCTCACCCCAAGGTGAGCTGCCCGAGCTGCGGGCACGAGGCCGAGCGCGTCTTTGATCCCTCGGGCATCGTCTTCAAGGGCACTGGCTTCTATAACACCGACCAGCGCGGCAAGGGCGCCCCAAAGCCCGAGAAGTGCGAGAGCTGCAAGGCCTGCGACTAGCTCGTTCGGATACGCCACGAAAACGGGGCTGAGAGCGTTACTCTCGGCCCCGTTCCCTTTACTTCGTAAAAGGCCTCGCTGCGCCCAGAATGGTACCGGGCGCGTACATGCTGCCCACACGAACGTTCGAGGCGAGGATGGTCGACTCTATGATCTGGCCGTTGCCCAGATAGATGGCAACGTGACCGTTGTAGTAGATGATGTCACCACGCTCGATCTGGGAGAGCGAGACGGGCTGGAAGGTCTGGTTGTTGCGCCAGGTGTTGGCAAAGCTGTGGTTCCAGTAGTACTTGCTGTAGGGGTTGTAGTCCCCGCCCGCAGCTCCCGTGAGGTCCATGCCGCAGGCGTAGAGCGCCTCCATCACGAGGCCGGAGCAGTCGACCGTGGTGCCGGGACGCCCGCAGTTGTTGTCCACCCAGCGCGTGCCCGCGCGCATGTACTCGTACGCGACGGAGATGAACGCCTCGATGCACTCCTCGCGCGTGGCGTCTGCCGAGATGATCGTGGGGTGCACGTAGCTCCAATAGGAGCCGTTGGCATACGAGGGAAGCGTCACGTTCTCGCTGGAGAGCGAGAGGCCCTTCCAGTTGACCTGGTAGCCGGTCTTGGTGCACATGCCGTCGGAGCGGAAGTTGCGGATCACGCCGTCGATGGTGCGCTTGCCGGTGGCCATGAGGCCGCTCGAGGGGTCGAGGTAGTAGGTTGCCCCTCCGAGCGTGAGCCAGCCGCCGCGATAGAGGTTGCCGGAGCCCTCGAAGTAGTAGCGGCCGCCGTCGATGTCCTTCCAGCCAATCGCCATGGCTCCGGAGACGGTATCCAGGTAGACACGCTTGCCCTCGGTGTCCCACCAGCCGCAGCGCCTGGTCGTCCCGTCGCTCTCAAAGTAGTAGGTGAAGTCGGAGAGCTTCTGCCACCCCGTCTTAATCTTGCCATCCTCGCCAAAGTAGTGCAGGGTACCGTCAACGTCGGTCACGCCCGTGGAGAGGCGGCCCTTCTTGTCAAAGTGATACGTGGTGCCGTCGATGGTCTTCCATCCGGTGACATAGGTGCCGTCGCCGTTTCCGTAGAAGCGAGCCCCCTCGCTCTCAACCCACCCGGTCTCGGAGGTGCTCGGCGCAACGGGGCCGGTGTCAACACCAAACCACGCAACGCCCTCGTAGAGCCAGCCCAGGGAAACAAGCGAGAGACGCTCGGCGGCATCGGACGTGTAGTGGTGGGTGCTCGACGAGGCGTACGGGTTGAAGAAGCGGAAGAGCTGCGCGCCATCGTCGTCAGCGCTGTACCAGGCAAGCTCCTCGCCCCTCCATCCCAGGGCGCAGAGGGCGTCGTACTCCTCCTTGTTGGTGGTGTAGTGATGGTCTCCACCAGGGGCATATGGGTTGAAGAGACGATAGACCGCCTTGTCGGAGGTCTTCGGAGAGACCCACGCAACGCCCTCGTACTTCCAACCAAGAGGAACCAGGGAGTCACGCTCGGAAGCAGAGGTCGAGAAGAGATGCTCGCCGGTGTAGGGGTTGTAGAGACGGTAGAGCTCGATAGTCTCAACCTTCTCCTCAGCCTCCTCAGCCTCAGAATCCCCCTTGTCAGAGTCCTTCTTGGCCTCTGTCTCATCGGAAGTCTCGAGCTCGGCGTGAGGCTCAACGTCAGCCTCAGCCTTTACCTGGGGCTCCGGAGTGGCCTCCTCTTCATCCTTGGGGGCATCCTGCTCACCGGACGCCCCGGCTCCGTCGCGGTTGCCCTGGGAGAGGGGGTCGGCCTGGACCGCCTGAGACTCGTCATCGTCAGCAACCTCGACAGCGTCCGCGTCCTCGGAACCCAAAGAGGGCTCAACCGGCTCAGGCTGCACGGCACCCAAGGAAAGCTCGTCATCCACGGCAGGCTCGGGGGCCTCCTCCTCGATGGCGCCGTCCTGGTCCTGGTCCTGGTCAAGCTCGGGATCCGAGCCAACTAAAGCGTCAGCGATGCCAACCTCGGCCTCATCAGAGGGCTCGGCCTCATCGGCGGGGACCGCGAGCTCTCCGTCAGCGGGCGTCTCGCCCCTCAGGGGCGCCTCGCCGTCGTACTCGGTCGGTGCCTGGGAGGCAGGCACCGAAGTCTCTGCGTCAGCGATGGCAGGCTCGCTCGGGAGAATGACGTCAGACTCCTCGGAAGCGACCGCGCCCTCATCTTCCCCCACCTCAAGGACAACGCCGCCGGCAATGTTATCCCGAGCGTTTGCCTCGGTCGCGCTTGCCGCCACCGGGCACAGCGCAAGGGTGCCGGCAACCAGGACCGACGCCGCGAGGAAGGGACCCTTTGCCCTATCCACCATGCATTTCCCGCTTTCACTCGAAAAAGAATCAACTTACGAACTCTATCACGTCGCGCGGGGCATGTGGCGCTCAACAAACGGTGGACAAAAACCCTTTGTGAATCCTATCGATAGGACACGAACTTCGTTCCGTAGGGAATGTTGTCGTAGATCCACTTTGCCTGCTCGATGGGAAGGCGCACGCACCCGTGAGAGAGATTCTGCCCGAGCCTTCCGTCAAGCACGTCGAACGTGTTCTGATAGTACTCGACGGAGTGGATCAGATAGTTTCCGTAGAACTGCGTGTAGTAGTAGCAGGTGTACGCGGGAAGGGACAGCGCGCCGTTGAAGGAATACCCCTTGCCCGTAATGGTGTACTCACCAAGAACGGTGGGCGTGGAGGGCTTGCCGGTCGTGCACAGCCAGTAGCTCTGGAGGTCCCACCTGCCCTTTGCACCCGTGAAGATGCCAAGGTAGTTATTGGTGGTGTCAACCATGATGAGCCAGTTCGTGGCACTGCTGTAGCCCTGCGCCTTGGTGACCATGTCGCTCAGCCCAGGGGTGTTGTCGAGCGATCCGTCATCGTTGAAGATGTAGGCCTTCCCGTCAATGGTGACAAGGCCCCTCACCATGGCGCCCGTGGTGGCGTCAAGATAGTACGTCTTGCCCCCGTCGTCGAGCCAGCCACGGCGCATCTGGCCGTTACCCGGGTCGAAGTAGTATCTCTGGCCACCGTGGTCCGCCCAGCCCTTGACGGGCGTACCGTCGTCACTGAAGAGGTAGGTGGCGCCGTCGACGGTGCGCATGCCCGTGGCCAGAGCGCCTGACGTCTTGTCAAGGTAGTAGGTCTTGCCGCCCTCGCTGAGCCATCCGCCGCGATACATCTCGCCGGTGCCGGAGTCAAAGTAGTACCTGAAGCCCGAGAGCTGGGCCCAGCCGCCCACGGGCAGGCCGCTCGCGTCAAGCTGGTAGTACTCCCCGTCGATATAGGAGAGGCCCGTGCTTAGCCTGCCCTTCTCGTCAAAGTGCAGGCGCTTGCTCTCTATGGTGGCCCAACCGGTTGCGTAGGTGCCGTCACCGTAACCGTAGAACCTCTCTCCGTCCACCTCGGTCCAGCCGGAGAAGGCGCCCTCGGGCGCCACGGGGCCAAGGTCGAGCGCATACCAGGCAACGCCCTCGTGGTGCCAGCCAAGGGAGACGAGCGTCAGGTTCTCCTCGGCGCTCAGGGTGTAGTTGTGCGTGCCTGTTTCCTCGTAAGGGTTGAACTGACGCCAGAGCGGAGCGCCCTTTGCCTCGTCTGAGTACCAGCCAACGCCCTCGTAGCGCCAGCCCACGCTCACCAGGGCGTCACGCTCCTCTTCGCTCGTGGTGTAGTGGTGGTCGTCCGAGTGCGGGTTGAAGAGCCGGTAGACCGGCTCGCCCTCAGACGGCGCGGTCCAGCCCACGCCCTCGGAGCTCCAGCCCAGACCTTTGAGCGCGTCATGCTCGGAGACGCTCTGGGTGTAGAAGTGCTCGCCGGTGTAGGGGTTGTAGAGTCGGTATGTGGTTATGGCCGCGGGGGCGTCGCTCGCCTCGACGGAGGCGTCCTGTGCCGGTTGCGCGCCCGCGCATACGGGGCTAAGGGCAATCGCGGCCGCAAGCAGCGCGGCGAGAAGTCCACCTTGAGTCTTCATGGAACACCACCTTACGCGTTGAGCGCGGACTTGCCCCTGAAGATAGCACATCGCCGGGCAAGCCCGCGACCCAGGGGCCATCTCTGGGCCCAAAGCGTCGGCGAGCTACGCAAACTGGCTGCGATAGAGCTCCGCGTAGGCACCTCCAGCAGCAAGAAGCTCGGCATGCGTTCCCTGCTCGATGATCGTGCCCCTCTCCATCACGAGGATGAGGTCGGCGTCGACGATCGTTGAGAGCCGGTGCGCGATGACAAAGCTCGTGCGGTTTTCCATGATGGCCTCCATCGCGCGCACGATGGCCTGTTCGGTGCGGGTGTCCACGCTCGAGGTGGCCTCGTCGAGAATGAGTATGGCGGGGTCCGTGAGCATGGCGCGGGCGATGGTGAGGAGCTGTCGCTGGCCCTGCGAGATGTTCTCCGCATCATTGGAGAGCATCGTGTCATAGCCGTGCGGCAGCGTGCGAACGAAGAAGTCCACGTGCGCGGCACGCGCGGCCGCCTCGATCTCCTCGCGCGTGGCCCCGGGCTTGCCGTAGGCGATGTTCTCCGCGATGGTTCCCTCAAAGAGCCAGGCGTCCTGGAGCACCATGCCAAACTGGCGGCGCAGCTCGGCTCGGGTGAGCTCGCGCGTGTCCACGCCGTCGAGCGTGATGCGCCCTCCGTCGACCTCGTAAAAGCGCATGAGCAGGTTGATGAGGGTGGTCTTTCCGGCCCCCGTGGCACCGACGATGGCCACCTTCTGACCGGGTTCCGCCACAAGAGAGACGTCACGCATGAGCGGACGGTCGCAGGAGTAGCCAAAGCGCACGTGCTCGAAGGCCACGCGGCCGATCACAGGCTCGGGAAGCCCCGCAGGGCGCTCGGGGTCGGGAACGACCTCGCCTTCGTCAAGGAACGTGAAGACGCGCTCAGCGGCGGCGAGCGCGCCCTGGAGCATGTTCACCGTGAGCGCGAGCTGCGTGAAGGGCTCGGACGCCTGCATCACGTACTGGAAAAACGCCTGGAAGACACCAACGGATATCTGACCCATGACCAGCATGCCGCCGGCGAGAAGGCCAACGGTCACCTGGCAGAGCCTCATGAGGAGGCGGATTGCGGGAGCGATGGCGTTCGTCACAAAGTCTGCGGTGGCGGAGGTCTCCATCAGGCGGTCAGCGGCCTTTCCAACCTCAGCGAGGCTCGCGTCCTCACGACCAAAGGCCTTGATGACGGCGCGTCCGCTGTAGGCCTCCTCAACGCGGCCGGTAAGCTCGCCGAGCGCCGCCTGGCGCGCAGCGGCCACCTTGAGCGTGCGGGCGGTCACGAGCTTGGTGGCAACGCTCGCCACCAAGCCAAATACCACGAACACGGCCGTGAGGACAAGATCGTAGGTTGCCATGAGGATGATGGCGCCGCCGACCATGCAGACCGCGATGAGCAGCTGGAGGAGTCCGCGCTGCAGGACCTCGGAGACCTTGTCGAGGTCGTTTGTGGCGCGGCTGATGGTGTCTCCGGGCTGGTGGGCGTCATAGTACGAAAGGGGCAGGCGCGCGAGCTTCTCACCGATCCGCTCGCGTAGGCTGAGGTTGAGGCGCTCGGCAAAGCTCGCCATGACGAGCACCTGGACCGTATAGGCAGCCCAGGCGGCGGTCCAGATGCCAAGGAACGTGAGAATCTGAAGGCCACCGTTCTCGAGCGTCACCACAAAGGGCGCGCCCGTCTCAAAGGTCGCCTGGATGTTGCCCCAGAGAAGGTCGATGAGGCCGGCGCTGTACGCCGTGGCGCCCAGGCTGCCGGCAACGTAGAGCACCGAGCAGACCGCCGCAACCAAGAGGCGCCAGCGCTGCCCACGCGCGGCGGCCCAGAGGCGGCGGGCCGTACCGAGCGCGTCATCGGGCACCTCGAGCTCGCTCTCAGGGCAAGACTCCGGCTCGGTGGGGGCACCTCCGCGCTCAAGCTCTAAGAGCTCGTCAAGCTCGAGGTCCTTCTCGGCCTTGCTAGACATGGGCATCCTCCCCCCTGGACTGGGACTCGGCAATGGCACGGTACGTGGGGCATCCTGACATGAGCTCGTCATGGGTCCCCAGGCCCACGACCTCGCCGTCCCTGAGGACGACGATCTGGTCGGCGTCGTGGATGGTGCTCACGCGCTGAGCGATGATGAGCGTGGCGGCGTGAGAGAGCTCTCCGGCAAGCGCGCGGCGCAGGGCTGCGTCGGTCTTGTAGTCGAGTGCGGAGAAGGAGTCGTCAAAGACGTAGAGGTCCGCATCGCGCACGAGCGCGCGGGCGATGGCAAGGCGCTGGCGCTGGCCGCCGGAGAAGTTCGTGCCGCCCTGGGCAACGCGCGTTCCCAGCCCGTCGGGGAGGTCGCGCACAAAGCCTGCCTGGGCAACCTCCAGGGCGTGCCAGAGACGCTCGTGGGAGGCTTCCGCGTCACCGTGGCGCAGGTTCTCGGCAATGGTTCCCGAGAAGAGCCATGCCTTCTGCGGAACGTAGGCTATGCGGCGCCTCAGGTCCTCCTGGGAGACTCGACGCACGTCGACCCCCTCAAAGGTGAGGCCACCCGCAGTGACGTCGTTGAAGCGCAGCAGGAGCTTTGCCACCGTGGACTTGCCGGAGCCCGTGTTGCCGATGATCGCCGTGGTCTGGCCACGCCTCAGGGCAAACGAGATGTCGTGCAGGGTGTCCTCATCGGCATCCGAGAAGCGCAGGCTCGCGTGGTCAAAGCGCGCGACCTCCTCGCCCGGCTCGGCGTGGTGGGCGAGGAGCCGGACGGGCCTCTCGGCGTCCTCGATCTCGGGCTCGGTGGAGAGCACCGCGGCCGCACGCGTGAGGCACGCGAGGGCACGCGGAACCTGGAGGATGGCAAACTGCGCCATCATGAGGAACATCATGATGAGCATCGCGTACTCAACGAGCGCCGAGATGGAGCCAATCTGCATGGCATGCGCCCCCACGCGGTCGGCCCCCACCCACATAATCGCCGCCTCCACCGCGTTCATGAGGAAGAACGTGATCGAGTCCGTAAGCGCAAAGACGATGTTCACCCTAATGGCGTTTGTCGCAAAGTCGCCAAACGTCTCGCAGAGGCGGGCGCGCTCGAGGCGCTCCTTGCCAAAGGCCCGGATCACGCGCACGCCGGTGATGGACTCGCGCAGGCGGGTGTTCATGTTGTCGATGAAGCCCTGCAGGCGCGTGAAGATGGGCGCGGACTTGGCAACGGCAATCGCACAGATGGCAATGACCACGAGCGTCACCACCAGGAGCACCCATCCCATGACCGCGTCGGTTGAGAAGGCGAGCGCAACGGCGATCGCACAGGCGAGTGGCACGGGGAAGATCATGAGGATGGACATGAGCAGCGTCTGCTGAACCACGTTGGCATCAGAGAGCGTGCGCGTGATCATGGAGCCCGTGCCAAACGCGTTGAAGTCCGACCCAGAGAACGCAAGGGAGGCGTCGTAGACCCTCATGCGAAGGTCGCGGCCAACCTTGGCGCAGAGCCTGGAGGCAAGAAAGACCGTGGTGATGTAGCCGCCGGAGCCAACGAGCGCGGCAACGAGCATGGCCACGCCGTGCCCCATGAGGGCACTCATGTCGCGCGAGTTGACGGCCACGTTGACCATGGCAGAGAGCTGCGTGGGAATGAACAGCATTCCCATCATGTCGCAGATGGCCGCAAAGAAGATCGCGGCGAGAAGCGCCTTGTATGGTGAGACGAGCGAGGCGAGCAGGCGCAGGGAGGTGCGCTTGCTGTAATCGCGGTTCTTCTGTGCCATCTATTCCCCCTCCCTCGCGCCAAGGGCGGCGAGCTCGCGGTCGATCGCTGCGGTATAGGCGCGTGCCAGGCGCAGGAACTCTGAGCGCTCCTCGACGGAGAGGCTCGAGAACGCACGGTCCTCGGCCTCGATGGCGGGGACGATGCGCTCGTCGCTGAAGGCACGGCCAACGGGCGTGAGGCTCACGACCTTTGCCTTGCGGCTCCCCTCGGCAAAGTCGAGGCTGATGAGCCCCTTTGCCTCAAGCGTCTTGAGGGCGGAGTTCACCGTCTGCTTGGAGTACGAGAACATCTCGGATATGACGCGCTGTGCCACGCTGCCGCCCGATACCTCCACGGCGTAGAGAATCCAATAGGCGGTCTCCGAGATCCCGCAGCCGCGCGCAAACTCATAGTAGACCTTGTCGGTCTTCTGGTAGAGAACGTCGAGTGCACGCGCGCTCACCAGCTCGTCCCCATCGTCCATCATTCCCCTTCCCCTCAGGTGCGAGGAGCAAGGTTAGTCCGATTTCGGATTAAAGTCAAGCGATGGGAGCGGCTACGCCTCGGAGCGCTCCTCGGGGGTGATCACGCGCCCGACCTTTCTCACCACGGAGAGCGGGCCCTCGGTTCGCACGGTGTGGAGCGCCTCGCGTGCGAGGTGCTTTGCCCAAGGAAGCGTGGAGTACTTCTTGGGGGTCTCCCCCATCACGCTGAAGAAGAAGCGCTTACGATGCGGGGCGAGGTTGGGAATCTGCGCCACGATGTCGGGGTCCATCTTCGAGAAGATCTCACGCGTCTTCTTCTGGACCACCTCATTGTCCCAGCCGTCGTCAAAGATGGCGCCAAAGGTGTAGTTGAAGCCACGGAGGTAGTGCGCGCCGATGACGCGCGTGTCGGTGATTCCCAGGCGCTCGATGATCTGCAGCATGTCAAGCCATCGGTCAAAAGGCCTCGCAACCGCCTCGTCGGTGGCGTGGTTGAGCGTGGAGCCGGGAAGGTCGCAGCGGTAGTTGTAGAACGGCTTGTTAAGGTAGACGATGGCCTTGGCCTGACAGAGCGTCTCCACGAGGAAGGGGTTGTCAGCCCAGCCGGCGCCGGGGTACTCGATGAAGCGGATGTTGTTCTCGCGGAGGAAGTCCCTGCGATAGATGGCCGACCAAATGGAGGGGTGGAGCTCCATGAGCACAGTGTGCTCGGCAATGGTGAAGGGGGCGGTGGAGGTCTTGAGGCGATCTACCATGAGGCTTGGGTAGGGGGCCTGCTTCTCCGGATCGTCCCAGTCGTGAATGTCGGTCCAGGGGCACTTGACGATGTCGAGTCGCTCCTCAAAGCTGTCGGCAAAGGCGAGCATCTCCTCGTACATGGTGGGCTCTACCCAGTCGTCGGGCTCGATGATGGAGACCCACGTCCCGCGCGCCACGTCAAGTCCGCGGTTGCAGCCCTGCCCGTACCCGCCGTTCTTCTTGTTGATGACCACGATGCGAGAGTCACGCGCGGCGTGCTCCTCGATGATGGCCGGCGAGCCATCCGTGGACCCGTCGTTCACGCAGATGATCTCAAGGCCGCGGTGCGTCTGGGAGGTGAGGCTGTCAAGGCACTGGTCGAGATAGGTCTCGGCGTTGTAGATGGGAACGATGATCGAGACGAGCGTCTGGGAGTCGCCGTGCATGCGAGAATCCTCCTTGGGTCGGTCACAGATATGCCCATGATACCAGCATGTGGATCCCGGCACAGGAAAGGGGCCCGCAGAAGCGAGCCCCTCCAAGTCGCCCTATGTAGATAAGGACTAGAGCTTGCGGACGTTGGAAGCCTGGAGCTTGCCATTCTGGCCGGTGGTGATGTCGAACTCGACAGCCTGGCCCTCGTCCAGAGTCTTGAAGCCGTCCATCTGAATCTCGGAGTAGTGGACGAACAGGTCGTCGCCATCCTCGCGAGAGATGAAGCCGTAGCCCTTGTCCGGGTTGAACCACTTGACAGTACCCTGTGCCATGTCGTGCCTTTCTTTCATACGCCCCGCGGGGCAAACGCTGCGCTTGCGCGCGATACCCGTAGCCGTTAGGCCACGGGGGATATCTTACCCCGAAATCGCCACGAAGAACGCGACAATCCACTGAGGGGCAAAACCTGGCCGGTGACGAACACTGCCGCTGCTACAGCCCCTAATACTCCTGCGCGAGCGGGGTGGTGCGCAGGGTGAGGGGCTCGGCGGCCTCGGCCGAGACGGTGATCTTGTAGGTGAAGGTGACCGTCTCGCCCGCGCGGGCGTGAGCCCTCACGCGGATGAGGGGAAGGCCGCTCAGCGTCTCGTGGGCGATGCCGTAGTCCTCGATGATGCCGTCCTCGCTCCAGGCAAAGTCGGAAATGCTGCCACCGGCGGGAGCAAGGAAGAAGCAGAAGACGATCATGTCTGAGTTGTCACGCTTGTCCTCGTTGCTTCCGTGGATGTAGAGCGGGGAGGAGTCGGCCTCCTCCTGGGTGATGTTGTTGGTGAGCGTGGTGGTCACGTTATAGGTTGTGGTGCCGTCCGCGTTCTTGGTGCCCTCGTCCCAGGTGGTGTTGCTCGAGGTGTACCAGTTGATCTTGCTGTAGGTGTCATCGTTGAAGTAGACGCCGAGGACGGGCTTGGTGGGGTCGGTATCGATGCCGCCGTCAAAGCCAAAGGTGACCATGAGGTCCTGCTCGGCCTCGTCGACCATCCACATGAGGATGCGACCCTCCTTGCCGGACTGCTCGATAACGTCAAAGAGCTGATTCATGTCCGCGTTGCCGAGGTTGCCCATGATCTGCTCGAAGGCAAGGCCGGCAACCGAGGAGAAATACGCGTCCTGGGCGTCCCCGTCATGTCCGTACTTCCAGTAGGTGTCGCTGAGCAGGACCTTGGCGGCGTTGGTGCCGTCGACGAGCGTGCCGTCGGGGGCGGTGAAGCTGCCGGTGAGCGAGAGAAGCCGCTGCAGGAAGACCGGATCGAGGGCAATCACGCCATTGACATCGCCAAAGCCCTCCTGAAGCCAGTACTCGCGCGCCATCTCGCCCACGCGGGTGAAGTCGGGCGTGCAGTTAACCTGGGCGGGATCGGTGTCCATGTTCGTGGCGATGGCCGAGAGCTCCTCCTCGGTGATCTCAACCTTAAGGCCGGGATCGTGCAGGATGGAGGTGAACTCGCCCATCTGGATGACGCCGTCGGTGATGGTGACGGTGCCCCACGCCCCGGGGAGGCCACCGGTGGTGCGCAGCTCGGAGTTGTTCTGGGCAACGACGAGGTAGGTGCGGGTCTGGCCATTGGCGCCCAGCATCTGGGGAAGCAGGTCGAGCACGGGCTGAAGCTGGGCAACGAGCCCCTGCACCTGCCCAACAGGCTCCTGAACGCGGGAGAGGATGTCGCGCAGCTGCGGGATATGCGCCTCGGGAAGCGCGGCGATCTGCGACACCGCCTCCTGGATGACGGGGGTCGCCGCGCGGAGCGAGTCGGCAAGCGTCTGAATGAGGCTGACGTTGATGGCACCGTTCTGGAAGATATCCGAGAGCTTGATGCCAGAGATGCTGCTCGTCACGGGGACGAGGGCCTCGTTCACGAGACTGTGCGCGGCCGATCCGAGCGTCTGCACGGAGCGGATGTCCTCGCCCACCACGGGAATGAGCGTTGCAACGTCCCAGAGCGGCGTGTGAACCTCGGAGTTGATGGCGTTGGTCTTCTCAACGATGGTCCCCATGGAGGCGGAGAGCGCGTCGGCGTCGCCGTTCTGAAGGCTCTCGGAGAGCGTGGAGGCCTGCGCCATGATCTGGGAGGCGTCGTCCTTCACCGTCATGGCGGACTGATAGAGCATGAAGCCCACCGTTGCGCCCACAACGAGGACCACGGCAACAACCGATGCGATCACGATGGCGACGGTGCGGCCGCGATGGCCGCCGTTCCCACCCCCCTTGCGGGCCCGGGAGTAGTAGGCGGCGTCGGAGCGAGAGTGGGCGGAGGCCATGCCGGAGACCTTCTTGGGCTGCTCCTTGGGTTGCGACGTGTTGGGGGCAAAGTGCGAAGCCACGATAAAACCTCTATTCGTAGTGATTGCAGCTCTCAGAACTTAGCATAGGCTCTCCGCAGCTTCAACGATGCGAGGACCCTGCACACAAACCAAAGATGAGATAACTATGCCGTCTTGAGGATCATGTCAACCATGGACGCGATGCTCTCGCCATAGCCGTCACCGGGCACCGCCCACCTGCCGTTGAGCTCCTCGAGCGTGGGGGCGCAGCCGCGCGTGACGTACCCAAAGCGAACGTCCACGCACTCGTTCACCAAGTCCTCGGTGGAGGCGTAGGCCTTGAGGTGCTGCACCTGCGCGCGAAGGCCCGTCCTGACATCCGCAAAGCGGTTGGCGCCGTCAACGGGGTTGGAGTTGACGGCACCCAGTCCGGCGAAGTTGCACCACTCCACCTTGACGGCGCCGCCAAAGCGCAGCCATCCCGTCTCGTGCATCGACTGGGCAAAAACGACCTCGGCGCGCACGCCCTCGGTCTTTGCCTCCTCAACGAGAATCCGACAGAAGTCGTCGATCGAGGCCGCGCCCTTCTCGGCATAGACGGAGGAGGGATAGGTTCCCTCTCCCACCGACGAGCGGTAGTAGCTGGCAAGAAGCGCGGCGCTCGCCTGAGACTCGCCCATGATCGGCGTGCCCTCGCCATCTTCCGACTCGTCGAGCCCGGGGGTCAGAACGGCGTACCAGGCGATGCTCTCGTCAACCCAGCCGTTCTCGATCATCTGGGAGCGCTCCTTGCCAGAGAGCGTGTAGTGGTGGGTGCCCACCGTCTCGTAGGGGTTGAAGAGACGGTAGAGCGGCGCGCCCGAGGACCCCTCGGAGTACCAGGCAACGCCCTCGTCCGTCCAACCGCTCTCGATCATCTGGGAGCGCTCGCCAGAGCCCATCGTATAGTGGTGGTCCCCCGACCACTGATTGTAGAGGCGGAAGACGCGCTCGTCCTCCGATCCCTCCCTCGGGGTCTCCCACGCCACGCCCTCGCTCGTCCACCCCTGGTAGACGAGGAGGTTTCTCTCGGCGTCATCTGCCGTGTAGAGGTGCTGGCCGGTGTAGGGGTTGTAAAGCCGCCAGAGCGTGGCGATCTCTCGCGCCGTCCCGGTGGCGGCGCGACCCTCCGCGACGCCGGTCTTGAGGTAGTGATAGTAGTAGCCCGCCATCGTGGCGCCAAAGAGCGCGCGGGCATCCGCGTTGCCAATGTCGTTCTTGTAGAAGATGGGGTCAAACGAGGAGCTCGCACGGTAGCCGGACTCCATGCCCACCGTGAGGAAGTGGTGGAGCGCGCCCAGCTCGTCCTCGGCAACCTCGTTGGCGTACGCGCGCTCGTAGTAGCTCTCGTCATAGACGGGAGAGAGGTCATCGGCGCCGACCTTCTTCAGACCATAGGCCTGCGCGATGCCCTCGGCGTCCGCGATGCCAAGGTTGGCGAGCTTCTCGTCACTGTTGAGAAACGACTCGTAGTCGCTGCGGTTGTCTATGAAGGCGTGCTCCACGATGATGCCCGGGATGCCCGCCCTGCGCGCGTGGCGGATGATGCCGTAGTAGTCTCCGATGGAGCCGTCGGAGTACTGGTAGCCCTCGCCGGAGACGGTCCTCGTCTTGACGCCGCGCCAGAAAAGCCCAAGCTCCTCGAGCTCGTCCAAGATCTCCCTGCCGACCTTCTCGCCCACGGCGTGGGTCTCGTTGTTGTACTCGCCGTCATAGGGCGCCCACACCTCGGCGCCGTTGGCCGCCGTGTTGCTGTCCCCTCCGCCGATGGCGTTGAGGTGCAGGCTCACCACGATGTCGGCATTGTGCCGGATGGCGTCGATCACGCGGTCGGAGAGCGTCTTGTACTCAAAGCGCTCGCGCGTCATGACCACCTGAACGTTGCCATAGGTCTCGAGCTCCCTGCGGCACGCCTCGGCTATCTTCCAGTTGAGCTCCTCCTCGCGCGCACCGTCAACGCCCGTCGAGCCGGCCTCGGTGGGCTGGCCGCCCTCCCCCTCGGAGTGGCCGGGGTCAAGGGCCACCACCACAACGTAGTCCGTGGAGCGCTCGGAGCCCTTTCCGGAGAGGGATCGCGCGGCGGCCCCGGAGCCCGAGGAGGCGCCGGATGCCGCCTCAGACGCGGCCACGCCCGCGGCAACGCAGGCAACCTCCTCGGGCTCCCCTGCCGCGGAGGCCGCGGTCACCGTAGTGGCAACCTCATCCCCCTCGGAAAGCGCCTGCGCGCCGTCCTCCACGGCAAAGGTTCGGACGGACGCATCGCAGTCCGAGAAGTCAACGAGCACGGAGGACCCGTTCTCAAGAGAGAGCGCAAGGGACGAGACAAGATGCGAGCCCGTCCCCTCAGCGGCAAACGAGAAGAGCAGCGCACGCGCCGAGGAGCGCGCAAGCTCAACGGTCACGGACTCGCCGGTCTCCGCACGTTCGACGCAGAGGCGCGCGGAGAGCACTTGGGAGACGGGGGCCACGCCCTCGAGGGGCGAGACCACAACGTTCTGCTCGCCGCCCAGAGAGAGGCGCGAGCGATCAAGGTAGAGATAGCGGATTGCCTGCGAGGAGGGCAGCGTTGGGCTGGACGCCTCCGCGGCGCGCGCCGTCCCCGTGGCGGCCAGGGCAAGTCCAGCTGCAACGGGAAGGGAGAGCAGGGCGTCTCGTCTGGTTACGTTTGCGGTGCGGGACATAAGACCCCCCGTGAAGGACGCGGTTACACGGCGTCTCATTCTACTGTCCCGCCCCCCGCCCTCCTCCTGACACCCGGATTTCTCCATTACCCTTGAGGGCTCGTTGAGCGTTTGCTGAGAATTGCCCCAAAACCCGGCTTGAGAGGGCCCCCAATTCCCTAAACTTGGACGTGTTGGAACCTCGAGAGTTAGGGTGCAGATGAAGATCGCCTCCGCGCTGCTCTGCCGAGCGAGCGAGAAGATTTACGAGAAGCTTGTTGTGAGGGGCGTTCCTGCGTCTCATGACGTGTGCGCGTTTTTTGACGAGGCCGCTCCGGAGCGCACGGTGCCCTGCGGCCTTTTCCCCCTTGGTGAGCCCGGGGCAGACGAGCGCACCCTCGTGGCGGTCTCCCCCATCGTTGACGTTCCCAAGGCCTCCTACGCCATAGCCGAGTACGACGAGCATGGCCGCCTCGTCCAGAGCGTCCGCCGTACCATAGACTACGAGGCCGCAAAGTGGACCTCGCGCCTCAACTACAAGCTCCGCTCCGAGAAGTGCGCGGAGATTCGCCTCTTTGACGAGGGCAGGCTCTCCACGCTCTCGGAGATTGTCATCAGGCAGATCATCCCCGACCAAGACATGATGATCGTCCGCGGCTCC
>DXAB01000109.1 GCA_019117265.1 Candidatus Olsenella pullicola | reverse complement strand
GTACTCGCCGTACTCGGCGGTGTTGGAGATCGAGTAGTTCATGAAGTGGATGCCGGACTCGTACATGAGGTCGACGATCATCTTCATCTCGTGGTAGACCTCGAAGTAGGCAAGCTCCTCGGGGTAGCCTGCCTCGGTCAGGGTCTCAAAGCCGGCCTTCACGAGCTCGACGAGGCCGCCGCAGAGCACGGCCTGCTCACCGAAGAGGTCCTCCTCGGTCTCCTCCTTGAAGGTGGCCTTGATGATGCCGGAGCGGGCGCCGCCGACGCCCCAGCAGTAGGACAGCACGACGTCCCAGGCGTCGCCGGTGGCGTCCTGGTAGACGCAGGCGAGGTCAGGCACGCCGGAGCCCTCGGTGTACTGGCGGCGCACGATGTGGCCCGGGCCCTTGGGGGCGCACATGATGACGTTGACGTCCTCGGAGGCCTTGATGTAGCCGTAGTGGATGTTGAAGCCGTGAGCGAAGGCGAGGGTGTCGCCGGGCTTGAGGTGGTCCTTGATGTGCTCCTCATAGACCTTGGGCTGGGTCTCGTCGGGGACGAGCATCATGATGACGTCGGCCTCCTCGGCGGCGTCGTCCATGCTCATGACCTTGAGGCCGGCCTCCTGTGCGGCCTGGGCGGACTTGGAGCCCTCACGCAGGCCCACGCGGACGTCAACGCCGGAGTCCAGGAGGTTCAGCGCGTGGGCGTGGCCCTGAGAGCCGTAGCCGATGATGGCGACCTTCTTGCCCTGGATGACGCTGGGGTCCACGTCCTTCTCGTAATAGATGTCGACGGCCATGTTCTTCTCCTTTGCTTATGGGGCCGTAGGTACCTTGGATGATGAAAGGTGACTGTTGCCTCTCGTCATTGTGCGCCGCGGGACATTGCGATCTTGCCGGTGCGCGTGAGCTGCTTGATGCCATAGCCGCGGAAGAGGTCCTCCATCGCGTCGAGCTTGCTCGCCGTGCCGGTGGCCTCGATCGTGAGCGTGTTCTTGCCCACGTCCACTACCTTGGCGCGAAAGACGTTGGCGATCTCGATGACCTCGTGCCTGCGCTCGGGCGAGGCCTGCACCTTGAAGAGCACGAGCTCGCGCTCGACGGCCTCCTCGTAGGTGAGGTCGGAGATCTTGTAGACCGAGACGAGCTTGTGCAGCTGCTTGGTGATCTGCTCGAAGCCCACCTCGTCCGCCTCCACGATGATGGTCATGCGCGAGAGGCTCTCGTCCTCCGTGGGGGCGACGGTGAGCGACTCGATGTTGAAGCCGCGGCGGCTGATGAGGCCCGTCACGCGGGAGAGCACGCCCGGCTTGTTCTCAACGAGAACCGAGAGCAGGTAGTTCATCACTCATCAACTCCTTCGTGGGACGGCTTGACGCGCGGGCGGCCGGCCTCGCCAAAGCCCTTCTCGGTGACGCGCACGCCGCCGAGCGTGACGTCGAGGGCGCCGATGATGTCGTCGATCGGCGCGCCGGGCGCGACCATCGGGTAGACGGTCTGGGCGGCGGGGATGACCACGTCGAGGAGGTACGGCTCGTCGGAGGCGAGCATCTCGTCGAGGGCGTCGTTGACCTCCTCGGGCTTGGTTATGCGGCGCGCACGCCAGCCGTAGGCGTCGGCGAGCTTCACGAAGTCCGGGTTGTCCGCAAGCTCGGTGAACGAGAAGCGGTCGTTGTAGAAGAGGTGCTGCCACTGGTGGACCATGCCGAGGGCGCGGTTGTCGATGATGAGCACCTTGACCGGCACGTCGTTGATCTTTGCGGTGGCCATCTCCTGGCTGTTCATCTGGAAGGAGCCGTCACCGGCGATGCAGACGACCTGCTCGTCCGGGCAGCCGATCTTGGCTCCGATGGCGGCGGGGAAGCCAAAGCCCATGGTGCCGAGGCCGCCGGAGGAGATGAAGGTGCGCGCGTGCTCGCGGTGGATGTTCTGCAGCGCCCACATCTGGTGCTGGCCCACCTCGGTGGTGACGATGGAGGCGTGCGGGTCGAGCTTGTCGGAGAGCGTCTCCAGAAGGACCTCGGGCGCGATCTTGTCCGGGTAGTCCGCAAAGTCGGAGGTGTAGAACGGCCAGCGCTCGCGCCAGCTGAAGACCTCGTCACGCCACTTCTCGCAGATGGGGGTGGCGCCCATCTTCTCCAGGCGCTCGTTGATGGCGGCCAGAACCACCTTGACGTCGCCCACGATGGGCACGTTGGGGTTCACGATCTTGCCGATCTCCGCCGGGTCGATGTCGATGTGGATGATCTTGGCGTTGGGCGCAAACTCGTCCACCTTGCCGGTCACGCGGTCCGAGAAGCGCGCGCCGCAGGCGATGATGAGGTCGGACTCCGTGACGGCCATGTTGGCGTACTTGGAGCCGTGCATGCCCACGGGACCCAGGTTGAGCGGGTTGGAGCAGGGGATGGCGGCCTTGCCCATGAGGGTGGTGACCACGGGGATCTGCATGCGCTCGGCAAGCTCGACGAGCTCGGGGCAGGAGTGGGAGGCAACGATGCCGCCACCTGCCATGATGAGGGGGCGCTCCGCCTGGCAGATGAGCTCGGCGGCCTGCTTGACCTGCTTTGCGTTGCCCTTGTAGGTGGGGCGGTAGCTCGGGATGTCAACGCTGTCCGGGTAGTGGAAGACCATCTCGGAGCCGGAGAGGTCACTCGGGATGTCAATGAGGACGGGGCCGGGGCGGCCCGTCGAGGCGATGTAGAAGGCCTCGCGGAAGGTCCGGGTGAGCTCGTCGGTGGACTGCAGGAGGAAGCTGTGCTTGACGATGGGCATCGTGATGCCCACGATGTCTGACTCCTGGAAGGCGTCGGTGCCGATGACGCCGCGCGTGACCTGCCCCGTTATGACGACGAGCGGCACCGAGTCCATGTAGGCGGTGGCGATGCCCGTGACGGTGTTGGTGGCGCCGGGGCCGGAGGTGACGAGCACCACGCCCACCTTGCCCGTGGCGCGTGCGTAGCCGTCTGCCATGTGCGTGGCGCCCTGCTCGTGGCGGGCGAGCACGTGGTGAATCTTCTTGGAGTCATAGAGGGCGTCGTAGATCTTGATGGCCTGGCCGCCGGGGTAGCCAAAGATCGTGTCCACTCCCTCGGCCTCGAGGCTGGCGATGATGGCCTGCGCCCCGGTCATGGTCTTGCCCTCGTGCTCCGTCTTGCTGCCCGGGCCAAACGGGCGCCCCTCGATGGCGCGCTGCCGCCGGGCGATCTTCTCCTCAACGGTGATCATGAGAGATAGGCCCCCTTGTCTGCGCTCGTGACCAGCTTTGCGTAACGGGAGAGGACTCCCGTGGTGTACTTGGGCGCGGGCGGCTCCCACGCGGCGCGGCGCTCGGCGAGAACCTCGTCGGGCACGCGCAGCTCGAGCGTGCCGGCCTGGATGTCAATGTCGATGACGTCGCCCTCCCGGACGAGGGCGATCGGGCCGCCGGCGGCCGCCTCGGGGGAGACGTGGCCGATGCACGGGCCCTTGGAGGCGCCGGAGAAGCGCCCGTCGGTGATGAGCGCGACCGAGCTCGCGAGGCCCATGCCGCAGATGGCGGAGGTGGGGGTGAGCATCTCGCGCATGCCGGGGCCGCCCGAGGGGCCCTCGTAGCGAATGACCACCACGTCGCCGGGGTTTATCGCCCCGCCAAAGATGGCCGCGCAGGCCTCCTCCTCGGAGTCAAAGACGCGCGCGGGGCCGCTGTGCTGCCACATCTCCGGTGCGACGGCGCTCTTCTTGACCACGCCGCAGTCCGGTGCGAGGTTGCCGCGCATGACCTTGAGGCCGCCGTCGGGGGAGTAGGCGTTGTCCACGCTGCGGACGACCTCGCCGTCCACGGGTGGGCACTCCGCGACCCACTTGGCCATGGTGCCGTGGCAGGTGAGGGCGGAGAGGTCGAGGTGGCCCGTGCGACCGAGCTCGCCGATGATGGCGGAGACGCCGCCCACGTCGTTCAGGTCCTGGATGTGGAGTGGCCCTGCCGGCGCGATGCGCACGATGTTGGGCGTCTCGGCGCTTGCGCGGTCCCAGTCCTCCATGGTGACGGGGCAGCCGGCTGCCTGAGCGATGGCCGTGAGGTGGAGCATCGTGTTGGTGGAGCCGCCAAAGGCCATGTCGAGCACCATGCCGTTGTGGATGGCGGCGGGCGTGAGGATCTGGCGGGCCGTCACGTTCTTCTCGACGAGCTCCATGACCTTCATGCCGGCCTGCTTGGCCAGGCGGATGCGCTCGGAGTAGACGGCGGGCACGGTGCCGTTGCCGGGAAGGGCGATGCCGAGGGCCTCGGCGAGGCAGCAGATGGAGTTGGCGGTGAACATGCCGGAGCAGCTGCCGCAGGTGGGGCAGGCCGTGCCCTCGAGCCAGCGACACTCCTCCTCGGTCATGGTGCCGGCGGTGACCTGGCCCACGGCGTCGAAGAGGG
>DXAB01000108.1 GCA_019117265.1 Candidatus Olsenella pullicola | reverse complement strand
CGTTGTCGCGGATGGCGAGGATCGCGCGGCCGTGACGGGACTTCATCATCGTGTGGACGAGGAAGCACACTACGGCCACGGCGAGAAACACGTTGAGGAAGTTCGAGTAGCTCGGGATGCCCGTGAGTCCGGCGGCTCCGCGCGTGAGCTCGAAGCCGAGCACGTCGTCGATGTTGAGCATCACGACGCGGATGATCTCCGCGAAGGCAAGCGTGATGATGGCAAGGTAGTCGCCCTTGAGGCGAAGCGCGGGGATGCCGATGATCACGCCGGCAACTGCCGCGCAGATGCCGCCGAAGACCACGCCCGCAAACACGATGAGACCGACCAGGGGACCTCCCGCCACAACGTCGCGCCCGGTCATGCCGAGCGTCTCTGTGAGGCGCATGATGAAGATGGCGCATCCGTACGCGCCGACGGACATGAACCCCGCGTGACCGAGCGGCAGCTGCCCCAGATAGCCCGTCGCCACGTTGAGGGAGACGGCCATGATGATGTAGACGCCCACCTGCTGGAGAACAGAGGTCTGGTAGCGAGTGACGGCACCCCCGTCGATCATGAGCTCGCCCACCACCAGGACGAGAAGGACGAGCAGGGCGTTGATGGCATAGCGCGCCGCCATGGGAAGCGACCGACGCTTGCCCGCCGGGGCGGGGCCGCGCCCGCCGGTTGAGATGATGGGCCGCTTCTCGGCCATGAGCTCCTCTTCCATGCTCACACCCCCTAGACCTTCTCGCTCATGGTGCGACCGAAGATGCCGGTGGGGCGCACGATGAGCACGATGATGAGCAGCAGGAACACGACCGCGTCACGCCAGACGGAAAGCCCGATGGCAGAGACGAAGACCTCGGAGAAGCCAACGAGCATGGCGCCCACGACGGCACCCGGAATGGAGCCGATGCCACCCAGGACCGCGGCGACAAAGGCCTTGGTGCCGAGCATCATGCCCATGGTGGGCGTTGCCTGCGGGTAGGCCATCACGTAGAGAATGGCTCCGATGCCCGCGAGCGCGGAGCCCACGGCAAAGGTGAAGGTGATCGTGTTGTTGACGTTGACGCCCATGAGGCGGGCGGCGCCCATGTCCTCGGAGACGGCGCGCATGGCCTTGCCGAGCTTGGTCTTCTGCACGAGGAAGGTGAGCACGACGGTGGAGACCGCGGTCACGAGCACCGTGATGAGCGCGACAAAGGAGAGCGAGAGCCCGCCCACCTGGATGCTCGACACCGGGGCGAAGGAGGGAACCACCTTTGCGTCCGCGCCAAAGATGAGCTGGGCGCCGTTCTCGAGGAAGTAGGAGACGCCAATGGCCGTGATGAGCACCGAGAGGCGCGGTGCGCTTCTCAGCGGGGCGTAGGCGACCTTGTCGATGACAACGCCGAGCAGCGTGCACCCCACAACGGAGAGCAGCATGGCAACGATGGGGTTCATACCCAGCTGCGCGAGCACGATCCACAGGATGTAGGCTCCCGCCATGATGATGTCGCCGTGGGCAAAGTTGAGCAGCAGGATGATGCCGTACACCATCGTGTAGCCCAGGGCGACGAGCGCGTAGATACTGCCGAGCTGCAGGCCGTTCAGGACCTGCGAGACTATCAGCGCGACGCCATCCACAACATCACTCCTCTCGGGGAACGGGGTGGCGCAGCCACCCACAAACTTGCGAAAAGGGGCACCGAGCGCGCGCCCGATGCCCCAGGCAGAGCGAGAATACCAGGTTACGCCGTGGCGTCGATGGTCTCAAAGACCTCCTCGGCACCGTCCTCGGTGAAGGTGAGGATGAGAGAGGACTTGACCGGGTCGCCGGAGCCCTCGTAGGCGATGGTGCCCGTGACGCCCTCGACGGAGCCAGAGGCGATGCCGTCGATCACGGCCTGGAGGTACTCGTCGGAGCCGGCCTCGAGGCCCGCCTCCTCGGCGGCGGTGATACCACCGGCAAGAACCATGGCGGCGTCATAGCCAAGCGCGCAGAAGTTGGTGGGCGTCTCGCCATAGGCAGCCTCGTAGTCAGCCGTGAACTGGGCGGCAAGGCCCTCGTCGTTGGCCGAGGAGAACGCGCAGCAGTAGTAGCAGTTCTGGAGGTCCTCGGCGGAGGCGTAGTCGGCAACGCCGGACCAGCCGTCAACGCCCAGAATCACGCCGGTGTAGCCCTGCTGACGGGCCTGGGTGACGATGAGGCCGTCGTCCTCGTAGTAGTTGGGGGCGAGGATGGCATCCGGGTTGGTGGCGATGATGGTGGTGAGCTGCGAGTTGAAGTCAACGTCGCCGGCGGAGTAGGACTGCTCGGTGGTGATGGTGATGCCGAGCGCCTTGGCCTCCTCGACAAAGGCGTTGTTAACGCCCTCGTTGTAGTCGTCGCCCTTGAGGAAGAGGGTGCCGATGTTCTTGTAGCCATGCTCGTTGGCAAAGGCGGCCATGATGCGGCCCTGCTCCGGGTCGGTCACGCAGGCGCGGAACGTGTTGGTGCCGTAGGTGACGATCTCGGCCGCGGTTGCGGACGGGGTGACGCACGGCATGTTGTCGTTCACGGACTGCTGCGCCACGGCGGTGGTGGGGCCGGTGGTGACGTCGCCCACGATGCCCACGACACCCTGCTCGACGAGGAGGTTGTAGGCGGTCACGGCCTGGGTGGGATCGCCCTGCTCGTCCTCGACGAGGTACTCGACCTGCTTGCCGTTGATGCCGCCATCCTCGTTGAGCTGGTCAAAGTAGAGCTGGGCGCCGTTGCGGCAGGCGATGCCGTAGTTGGCAACGTCGCCGGTGTGCGGGCCGAGGATGCCCACCTTGATGCTGGAGGCGCCTTCGCCGCCCTCGGAGCCGCCCTCGTTGCCGCCGCACGCAGCAAGGCTGAGGCCGGCCATGGCAACTGCGGAAGCCTGCACAAACTGGCGCCTGGATACGTTCTTGAGCATGTCTTTCTCCTCCCGTCGCTTCTTACAGAACAAAGCGTGAGGAATACGCTACGCCGCCTTCAGCAAACGCATCATTATGTGGAGTATTTGTTAACCGAGCTGTGACGCTTATGACACGTCTGAAACAAACTCAGCGGCCGAGGCGCCGCCTGAGGCGCCCCGCCAGCCAGGCGAGAAGCGCGCCCATGACAAGACCGGCAAGGTCGATGAGCACGTCCGTGGGCATGCCCGAGCGCCCGGGCACAAACAGCTGCAGGCACTCGTCCACCACCGGCACCGTCGCCACGATGATGACAAAGGTGACAGGGTAATCTGTCATGAAACTCGCGCGCTCGCGGCGAAGGGCCACGCAAAGGCAACGGGCCAGCACGCCGAGCACGGCATACTCCGAGAAGTGCGCGCCCTTGCGCACGATGAGCGACATGAGGTCGACGTCAGTCACGCCGAGCGCCTCGAAGACCGGGCGCACGAGCGAGACCACCATCCCGCTCTCAAGTGTCGATTGAGGGCCCTGGATGAGCGAGTGCCCCCAGATGAAGGCCACCCAGCAGCATAACGCGACGGTCCACCGGAGGGAGGACCGTCGCGCCGAGTCGTTCTTCTTGTCAAGCGTCACGCCTGGGCCGCCAGGGGCTCGGAGAAGTGCTTGGGGACATAGGTGGAACCCGTGGCACCCGTGCCCGCAAGGTGACGGGAGCCCGCGCTCGTACCGCCCTCGAGCAGGCGCAGGAAGCGCTTGGAGGTGCGGCGAACCGCCGTGGAGGCATTCTTGGAGAACTCATCCTCGATGAGGTAGTCGATGTAGCTCTCGGTGTCAACGACCTCGGGGTGGCCGGCGGGCGTCCTGAACGGAATGAACGAGGTCTCAGGCTCGAGGTTGTCGGGCTCGTCAAGCGTGTCCGCCCCGCCCACGGTGTCGATGAAACCAATGGGGTCGCGCTGGGTCGCCTCCTCCGCGATCTTCTCGTCCATGGAGCGAAGCGCGCGAATCCACTCGTCCGCCTCCTCAAGGTCCTTCACGCTGCGACGCTCGGGATAGGCTCCCTCGTCGACCTGCGCAACGCGACGGGCGATGCCCTCGGAGCGTTTGGCGCGGTCGGCCATAATCTCGCTGCCGGAGCGCGAGAAGTCCGAGGGGATGGCATAGGCGTCGGCATCCGCCGCAAAGCCGGGGCCGGTCGTGATGGCCGCAGCGCCAACAGCCGTCTGCCACCACGAGGTGCCCACGTCGCCAACGGAGCCGTCGGCGCGCTCGATCACGGGCACGCCATCCATCATGCTCGCGCCCATGCGCTCGCGAAGCGTGGAGGCAACGCCCTCGGCACGGCGCGCCATGCGCGCGCGAAAGGTCATCTTGCGGGCGTAGTTCTCGGCGATCTGCTCGTAGTTGTTGGCCGCGTGGCTCGGGCTGTGCGACTTCTCCTTAGCAGAAGCAACCTCGGCCCCCACCTCAACCTCTGCCTCGGGCTCAGCGGAGGCCTCGTCGCGCATGTGGCGCGGCCGATACTTCTCCCCGCCCTCGTCAACGGGTCCGTCGGGCTCGTCCGGCAGCTCGCGCGCGACTCGACGGCGGCGCGAGATGAGGCTCGCCGTGCCCACGAGCGCGCCGGTAAGGAGCGCACCGCCAACCACGCCCGCCGCAAAGGCGTTCGTGGGCGACGCAAAGAAACCGTCCAGCGTCTCCCTGAGCGAGAGCGCCTGAGCCGTCTGCGGCACAACAGCGCCCGCCGCGCCCAGAAGGCCCGCTACGATGGCTGGGTTTCTTCTCTCACCCATGTGTGCTTCCGCTCCTCCCAGAGACGGAAGACGAGACGATCTTCAAACCACGAGATTCCGCCCCGGGGGACGGTTGGCTGCGTCAACGGTTTGGGCTTCGTTTCATCTTCGTACACCGTGACCTGTCCGTTGTCCGGACCTATCGAATATACCTGCTTTTTGTGGCCGTATGCAAGGGATTAATAAGATGTTGAGCCTCCATTTGTTGCGGGCGGGCGGACTTTGCCAACGGGCGGGCGGACAGGGCGCGGCAACCCGCCGTCAGCCCCCGGCGTCTGACGACATGCGTCGACGTGCGCACGTTTTGGGAGGTTTTGCGATATGCGGCCCCACGTGCTTCTCGCCAAGCCGCACTCCGGGAGCTTTAGCTGGTTTTGGGCAACATCTTTTATATTGGCCCCCAGCCCGGACGGCCAAATCCGCCCTGACAGTCCATCAGGCAGCATTTTTGCACGTCTAACTCTGGTTATGGGCAAAACGTTTTATGAAGTCCCTTCTCCTCCATCAAACATTTTGCCCAGAACCTCCCCTGGCGCACGGGAGACAACTCCGCGAGAAACACGGACAACAGCGCCGGGTCCCTCAAACGAGCGCCCGTCACGCTCGGGTTGCGTAACGGGCGCCAAGCCATCTCTGGGCAAAGAACGTGGCGAGAAGAATCTAGCCCACGTAGCCGGACTGGGCGGCCTTCTTTGCGCTCTTGATCAGGAACTCGCTGTTGGAGTCCGTCTCTTTGAGACCTCGCACGAGCGCGTTGGCAGCACGCTCCACGTTGTTCATGTTGGCCAGGATGCGGCGTATGCCCCAGACGAGCGGCTGATACTCCGGAGAAATGAGCAGGTCCTCGTTGCGCGTGCCGGAGGCAACCGGGTCAATGGCCGGGAAGATGCGCTTGTCGGCAAGCTCGCGGTCGAGCTTGAGCTCCATGTTGCCGGTACCCTTGAACTCCTCGAAGATGACCTCGTCCATCTTGGAGCCCGTATCCACGAGCGCAGAGGCGATGATCGTGAGCGAGCCGCCGTTCTCGATGTTGCGCGCGGCGCCGAGGAACTTCTTGGGCGGGTAGAGGGCAGCCGAGTCGACGCCGCCGGAGAGGATGCGGCCGCTCGCCGGCTGCGCGAGGTTGTAGGCGCGCGCGAGGCGGGTGATTGAGTCGAGCACCACCACGACGTCCTCCCCCAGCTCCACGAGGCGCTTGGCATGCTCGATCACAAGCTCCGAGACGTGCGTGTGGTTGTCTGCCGGCATGTCAAAGGTCGAGGCCACAACCTCGCCACGGATGGAGCGCTCCATGTCCGTGACCTCCTCGGGACGCTCGTCCACGAGCAGGCAGAAAAGGTGCACCTCGGGGTTGTTGGCGGCAATGGACTGGCAGATCTTCTTGAGGACCGTGGTCTTGCCGGCCTTGGGCGGGGAGACGATAAGGCCGCGCTGGCCCTTTCCGATGGGGGAGACCAGATCGATGGCGCGACCGGTGATGGATTCCTTGCCGCACTCCATGACCAGGCGCTCGTTGGGATAGACGGGCGTGAGGTCGCGGAAGCGCGGGCGGCTCTTGAGGTTCTCGGGCGGGCGGCCGTTGACGGAGGTCACGCTCTGAAGCGGCGGGTACTTGCTGTTGGCGCGCCCGGGACCAACGGTGCCCGTCACGCGGTCGCCGGGACGAAGGCCCAGCGAGCGAATGATCTGCTGGTGAACGAAGGCGTCGTCGTCACCCTCCATGTAGTTGCCGGTGCGAACCCAGCCATAGCCCTCGTTGCCTATCTCGAGAATGCCGTCAACCGAGCGGAAGCCCTCGGCGCGCGCGGCGGCGGCATAGACGGCCTCCACGAGGTCGCCCTTGCGCATGCCGACGTAGTCAATCTCGAGCTCGGCTGCCTTGGCGCGCAGCTCGGCGACCTTCATTCCCGCAAGCTCGTCACGGGTGAGCGAGGGCTCGGCAACAAAGTCCTGCCTGCGGTTGCGCCTGCGGTCGCGGCCGTTCTGACGGCGACCCTGGCCGCCCTGCCCCTGCTGGGGGCCGGCGCTGCCGCCCTTCTCGCCGCCTGCGGCGTCGCCAGCCTGGTGGTCCTTCTGGTGACGGCGCTTGCGCCCGGAGCGAGGCGCATCTCCCTGGTGCGCGGCATCCTCAGAGGCAGCCGCAGCCTCGCCGTTCTCGGCTGCCGCCGGCACGAGCGTCTGAGACGGCATCTCCGTGGGCTCGGAGCTTGCCACGGTGGCGTCCTGCGTGACCTTGGTCATCTCGTCAACCGGGACCGTCTCGGACTTGCGGGGACGGCCGCGGCGGCGCTTGGGGGCGGGAGCCTCCTGGGCTGAGGGCTCGGCGGCGGCAGAGGAGACGGGCGCTGGCGCGGATGCGGTGTCAGCGGCAGGCTCAGCTCCAGCGGAGTCGGCCTGAGCCTGCTCGGGAGCTGCCGGGGCAACCTGCTCGGACTTTCTAGGCCTGCCACGGCGGCGCTTGGGGGGCCAGGGCTCGCCCGCCGCCTCGGCGGCGGCACGTGCGGCGGCCTCGGCAGCGCGGGCAGCCTCCATCTCGGCCTTGGTCCTGCGACGGCGGCGCGGCTTGGCGGGAGCCTCCCTGACCTTCTCGGCGCTCGGCTCGCTCTGGGCGGCAGCGCCCTCGGTCGAAACAGCGGGAGTCACATCGTCCGGCATATGTCTACCTCTCATGTTGTGTGCGCGCACGCAGTGCCCGGATAAGTCCGCATAGTCAGGGTTTTGGGCACACGGCAATGCCGCGCCCGAGCAGTGCGCTCACAAAATAGAACGGGATGCCCGCGCGAATAACCTGTTCTGCGCAAGCACCCCATATTCTACCACGTATCTTTCAAGAAATAACAGACTAACTCTGCGAAACCTCGTCGGAGGAGGAACCGCCGCGACCCTTCCTCCTCACCACCAGGGCCTCAATCTTCTTGGCAAGCTCGCCCACGTACTCCGAGCCTGCGTCGGTGAGCGAGACGCTCGTGGTGTGGCTGCCGCCCGAGGCGTGCTCGCGCGAGACGAGCCCCTTCTCCTCGAGCGAGGTGACTGACATGGAAACCGTGGGCTGAAGCAGGCCGAGCGCCTCCACGATCTGCATGATGGTGAGGGACTCAGACTCCGCACTCAAAAGGCCCAGGAGAACGAGGTCGCCGGCCTTGCAGAAGAGCGAGCCCATGGCGTCAACGTACTTCACGATGCGCTCGGGGGAGGTGCGGGAGAGGGCGCGACCGGTGGGAATCTGTCCGCGCGTGAGAGAGGCGAGCTCCATGACGTGTTCGCGGCCCTTCTCGGAGATGGAGCACACGACGTTGCGGTGGTCGACAACGCCCTCGGCGCGGTCAATGAGGCCGAGGCCGGCGAGGTGGTTGGTGCGATGCGTCATGGTGGGGCGCAGGGCACCCTGGTACTCCGCGATGGAGGAGGTCTTGATGGGCTCGTCAGCCTCGTTCAGACGACACAGAATCGCAAACTCCTCAAACGTGAGGCGCTCGTCCGACTTAACCTTCTGACGAACGTTGTTGTATGCCCGACGGACGGACATGTACTCCCTCAGGTCCACTACCCCTGCCCCTGTCTCTCGCAAGTTCAAACAAATTCCAGCGTGTTTGCCCCGTAAGGCTACGTACTTTATAGGTTCGCAGTATAGCGGGGTGACATTTGCCGAGTGCCAATTCTTGCACTCATTCAAAAAAATGTAAAGAACCAGCACAAGGGGGCAGACATGAAAGGGGCGACCCTTACGATGGGCCGCCCCGTGAGGTTTGGATGGCTGAGAGGCTGAGAGGCTGAGACGCTACATGCTCTGCGGCGCGCTGACCCCAATGAGGTCGAGCGTGAGCGCGAGCACGCGGCGCGTGGCGTCGCAGGCGGCAAGGCGCGCGTGGGAGAGCGCCTCGTCGAGCGGGCGGCCCTTGCCGGGTAGCACCTGGCACACCGTGTAGAACGAGTGGAACTCGCCCGCCAGCTCCTCGGCATAGTGCGTGAGGCGGAACGGGGCGCGGTCGCGCGCGCAGCTCTCCAGCAGGCCGGGAAGCTCGCCGAGCTTGCGGGCAAGCGCCGCCTCTGCAGGTGCGTCCAGCAGACCGAGGTCGTAGGACTCCCCCACCGCACGACGAGCAACCTCGTCCATGCCGAGCTCCGCCGCCTCCTCGACGGTGACGCCTGCGCCGCGGCGCAGGATCGAGCAGATGCGGGCGTGCGCGTACTGCACGTAATAGACCGGGTTGGTGTTGTCCTGGCGCTTCACGCGCTCGATGTCAAAGTCGATCATCTGGTTGGATGACTTGGAGATGAGCGTGTAGCGCGTGGCGTCGGCGCCCACCTCGGCAAGAAGCTCGTCAAAGGTGACCATCGTGCCCTTGCGCTTTGACATGCGCACGGGGCTGCCGTCGCGCAGCAGGTTCACGAGCTGGCCGAGAAGGACCTCAAACTGCGTGGGGTAGCCGAGTGCCTCACAGGCGGACTGAACGCGCTGGATGTAGCCGTGGTGGTCGGCGCCCCAGATGTCGATCACGTGGTCGACGCGCTGGAACTTGTTCCAGTGATAGGCAACGTCGGAGGCGAAGTAGGTGTACTCGCCGTTGGTCTTGATGAGCACGCGGTCCTTGTCGTCGCCAAAGGTGGTGGAGCGGAACCACAGGGCACCCGCCTCGTCGCGATAGAGGTGACCCATCTCGTCCAGCGCGGCCAGCGCGCGGTCGACGGCGGAGGTGCCGGACTCGTCCTTCTCGTAGAGGCTGCGCTCGGAGAACCACACGTCAAAGTCGCAGCGCGCCTCGTGGCAGGTGTTTCGGATGGAGTCGAGCATCCAGAGGTAGGCGCGCTCGCGGAACTCCGCCATGCGCTCGTCCTCGGGGGCCACGAGCCACTTGTCTCCGTCCTCGGTCACGAAGCGCGCGGCGATGTCGACGATGTAGTCGCCACCGTAGGCGTTGCCGCCCAATGCCTCGTTGAAGGCGTCCGTGAGCGGGTGGGTCTCGGGGCGCTCGTCGCTCTCGTCCGCCACGAAGGCCTCGCGGTCGGCGAGAAGGACCTCGCGCGCCTCGTCAAGGGAGGCCCCGCGCTCCCCCATCACCTGAAGGAGTTGCTGGTAGCGCATGGAGATGGAGTGACCGAAGACGTCCATCTGGGAGCCGTGGTCGTTGACGTAGTACTCGCGCTCCACGTCATAGCCCACGTGCTCCAGCACACGACAGAGCGAGTCACCGATGGCCACCCAGCGGCCGTGGCCGATGTGCAGCGGGCCCACGGGGTTGGCCGAGACAAACTCGACCTGCACCCTGGCGCCCGCGCCCATGGTGGAGCGGGCGTAGTCCATGCCCTGCTCGCGCACGGTACGGAAGATCTCGTTGGCGGAGGCGGTGGCAAGGTAGAAGTTGATGAAGCCGGGACCTGCCACCTCAACGCGGTCGACGGAGGGATCGGCGGCGAGATGCGCCACGATGGCGTCCGCGATCTGACGCGGGGCGCGACGGGCGAGCTTTGCCGAGCGCATGGCCACGGTGGAGCTCCAGTCGCCGTTGGCCGGGTCGGCGGGGCGCTCGAAGCCGAGGTCACCGACCTCAAAGGCGGGCAGGTCACCGGCCTCCTGCGCGGCGGCGATGGCGGCTCGGACGAGCTCCTCGATCTTCTCGGGCATGACGGCTCCTCGGTCTCTCTCAGGCATAACTGCTTGATTCTATCAAAGACGCGCCGAGAAGAACGCGACGCTCCCGCTTCCCATCTCTGGTCCGAGACCACTCCATCAACTTGTGCTGTCCGCAATTATGTGCGGGCAGCAGGGGGGCAGCAACAACAACGAGCCCCCGTCTCGTTCAAAGGAGACGGGGGCGAGAAGAACCACGAGCCGCGGTTTAACGGCTAGTAGCAGTTCTTGCAGGGACGGTCCTTCCCGGCAGCCGAGGCCTCGGAAAGCGTGCCTGACAGGACGGTCTTGGAGCGCCTGAGCGACGGGCAGTCCCTAGTGGAGTGATACACCTCACCGTTGGGGGTCCAGTACACCACGCTCGTCTGCGGCTCGCTTGGCGCGGGGTTGCTCGGCTGGCTGGGAGCCGGGTTGCTCGGCGCGGGCGCCGGCTCGGACTCCTCCGGGACGGAGGGCTCGGGGACGTTGTCCTCGGGCAGGGCCGGACGACCATCAGCGAGGGCGTACCAGCCCACGCCTTCTTCCTTCCAACCCATCCCAACGAGTGAGTCATTCTCGCCCCGGCTCGTAGTGTAGTTATGTGTCGCCGTCTTAACGTAGGGGTTGAACTGGCGCAGGACCTCGACGTCGCCGCCCGAGTACCAGCCGATGCCCTCAGCCCTCCAACCCAGTGCAACGAGCTTATCGCGCTCCCCGGCGTCCATGACGTAGTGGTGGTCGCTCGTGTAGCGGTTGAACAGGCGATACACCGGGTCGCCGGTTGTGGGGGCAACCCAGCCCACGCCCTCGTAGCTCCAACCGATCATCGCGAGCGAATCACGCTCGAGCGTCGAGGCGGTGTAGAAATGCTCGCCAGACCACCGATTGTAGAGTCGGTACATGTTGGTCCCGTCGGCAGCGCGAGCCGTTGCCGGAACAACAACGAGCGCCACGAGCAGACCAAGCAACGTCGCCAAGACACCTCTGCTCAGAATCTTTGCCCTCATGGGAGCTCCTCTCTTCTGGGGCTTGAAACCCAGCTGAATGTAGCACCCAGAGATGCCCGACCTGACACACGTTTCCGTCAGCGGTGCCAACGTGTGGGGCAGAGCGCAAAGAGAGCCGAGCGTCTACACCGTGGGGCGACCGCTCTCGGCGCGCTCCTCGCGGGCGAGCTCGGCGCGCAAGTCGGCAAGGCCGAGCTCCAGCCCCACCGGATAGGTCTGCGGGTTGAGGAAGCGAGCCACCGCCGGATCAAGCCTCATAAGCGCCTCGCGGCAGCGCTCGCGGGCGGCCTCGATCCCCTCGGGCTCTCCCACGCGCGCGCCGTGCTCAACCAGCTTGACGAGCAGCTCCTCGGGCTCGCCGGAAATCCGGTGAACAAGGTACGGGTCGAGGATGTCAACCATCTCGCGCGGCTCGCCGGGGCGCGCGACCTCGTCCACCACGAGCATGTCCGCGGTGGGGCGGCCGGCCTGGTCGTAGTAGCGCACCACGCGCTGGACGCCGGGCACCGTGCGCTTGTAGGACTGCTCGGAGAGCTTGATCACGGGCGTCCAGGGCTCGTCCGCGCCGCGGCGCACGGCGGAGAGCTTGTAGACGCCGCCGAGCGAGGGCTGCGGGTCGCAGGTGGCGAGCTTGGTGCCCACGCCAAAGGAGTCGATGGGCGCACCCTGCGCAAAGAGCGACTGGATGGTGTACTCGTCGAGGTCATTGGAGACCGATATCTTCACGTAGGGCAGCCCCGCCTCGTCAAAGGCGGCGCGGGCCTCCTTGGAGAGGCGCGCGAGGTCGCCGGAGTCCAGGCGAACCGCGGAGAGGCGCTCGCCTGCGGCCTCCATCTCCTTGGCCACGGTGATCGCATTGGCAATGCCCTGGTGCACGTCGTAGGTATCGAGGAGCAGCACGCAGTTCTTGGGGCTCGACTTGGCAAACGCGCGGAAGGCCTCGAGCTCGCTCGGAAACGCCATGACCCAGGAGTGTGCGTGCGTGCCAAACACGGGAATGCCGTAGATCTTGCCAGCCAGCACGTTGGAGGTGGACGAGGCGCCCGCAATGTAGGAGGCGCGCGCCACGGCAAGGCCGCCATCAGGGCCCTGGGCTCGACGCAGACCAAAGTCAGAGACGGGATGCCCCTCCGCCGCACGCACCACGCGCGCGGTCTTGGTGGCCACGAGCGTCTGGAAGTTCACGAGGTTCAAGAGGGCCGTCTCGATGAGCTGGCAGTCGATGACGGGGCCCTCAACGCGCACCATGGGCTCGCGGCCAAAGACGACCTGACCCTCGGGCACGGCGTTGATCGTGAGGTCCAGGCGATGGTTGCGCAGGTACTCGAGAAACGCGGGCTTGAACATGGGGCCGCCGCCGGGGGCCTGGATGCCCGCGAGGTAGGCGATGTCGTCGTCCTCAAAGACGAAGTTCTCCACGAGGTCGGCGATCTGGCCGGTGCCGCAGCACACGGCGTAGCCGCCGTCAAAGGGGCAGTCGCGGAAGAACGCGTTGAAGCACGCCTCCCCGTCCGCAAGGCCAGACTCCCAGAACCCCTGGGCCATTGTGAGCTCGTAGAGGTCGGTGTTGAGGCAGACGTCGGTGGGCTTGGTGCGATCGGTGAGAGACACGGTACCCTCCTATCCCAAGACCGTGAGGGCCAGCCACACGGCCGCCACCACAACGATGGCGAGAATGACGATCTTCTGCCCCAGGGGCATCTTGAGGTCGTCCTCGTCGGGCTCCATCAGCTTACGTCCCCGCTCGCGCGCGGCGGCGTCCCTCGCGGCCACCTCGCGCTCGGCCTCGCTCGCGGCACGCTGGGCGCGCAGGCGCTCAAGCTCGGCTCGCTCGGCGGCGTCCTTGGCCGCCCGCTCGCGCGCGGCCTTCTCGGCACGCAGCTGCTGGAGCTCGGCTCGCTCCTCGTCGGTGAGCTTCTCGTCTGCCATGGTCCCTCCGTCTACGTGGGCTGACAGAGCCACATGATACCCCTTCGACGGGTGGGCGCGCGCCCGAGAATGGCCTAGCCCAGCTCAGGGCCCTCCACGCCGGTGGCGTCAAAGGCGGGGACAAAGCTCTCAGAGACGGTGCCGCCCTCCTGCCACCAGATGCGCTCAAAGCCGAGGTCATCCGCATGGCAGAGGACGATCTCATACTCTTCGTCGGAGACCGGGCCGGCAAGCGGGCCGCCCGCGCGGCGGCACGCCTCGTTGGGGGTGTACTGGTTCATGATCGAGAGGTCGACCTCGTTTCTCGCGAGGTCCCACACGCGATCGAGCACGGCGAGCGAGTCGTCCGCGTGGCTCGGCAGCACGAGGTGGCGCACGATGATCCCCCGACGCATCGATCCGTCCGGCGCAAGCTCGCGCCCGCCCGCGGCGCGCACGCCTTCGAGCATGGCGGCCAGCGCCTCGTCGGCAACCTCCGGGTAGTCAGGCGCAGCGGAGAGCTCCCCGGCAAGCGCACCGCTCGCGTACTTGAAGTCGGTGAGCCACACGTCCACCACGTCGGCGAGCGCGCGCACCACGTCGGCACGCTCGTAGCCCGAGGTGTTGCACACGATGGGGAGGTCAAGGCCCGCCCCCCGGGCAAGAAGGACCGCCTCGCGCACGTCCGGCGCAAAGTGCAGGGGCGTCACGAGGTTGATGTTGAGCGCGCCGGCAGCCTTGAGCTCGATCATCATCTCGGCCAGGCGGGACGTGGTGACGGGAAGGCCAAAGCCCCCGCTCGAGATCTCGTGGTTCTGGCAGAAGACGCAGCGCAGCGGACAGCCCGAGAAGAAGATCGCGCCGGAGCCGGACTCGCCGGAGATGGGCGGCTCCTCCCAGAAGTGCAGCGCGCTTCTTGCCACACGGAGCTCCGAGGTCATGCCGCAGCGCCCGGGCACGCCGTCGGAGCGGCGCGCGCGACAGCGACGTGGGCAGAGCTCGCAGCGCTCGTAGGCGGCCGCGCCGAGCAGGTCCTTCTCGGCGGGCACTACTGGTCCTTCCTGTGGAAGAGGTGCTCGCGCTCGTGGAGCTTCTCCGCCTCTTCCTCAAAGGCGTCGTCTGCCGGCGAAACCAGCTCGTCCTCGCCGGTCTTGGGGTCGTAGTGGTGAAGGAGCACCGGCTCAAAGAGGTGGAGGTGCCAGGCAAAGAGCATCGAGACGCCCAAGAGCACGCAGAAGATGGCAATGCGCGGCAGCGTGTCCACCTGCGTCATCACGAGCGAGCCCACGCACAGAAGCGCCGTCCACGCGTACATGAGCAGGACGGCCTGACGCTGGTCAAACCCCTCGGCCAGCAGGCGGTGGTGGATGTGCCCGCGATCAGCGTGGCTGATGCCCGTATGCCCGCGGAGGCGCCGCACGATGGCGGAGAAGGTGTCGATGATGGGAACCGCCGCAATGACGAGCGGCACGATGATCGTGGTGAGTCCCGCCACGCGCGTCACGGAGAGCAGCGAGGAGACGCCGAGCGCAAAGCCGAGCGTGAGGGCGCCGGAGTCCCCCATGAAGATGGACGCGGGGTTGAAGTTGTAGCGCAGGAAGCCAAGCGAGGCCCCCGCCACGGCAACGGAGAGGGCGGCGGCGTCGAGGCGGCCCGCCATGAGGGCGAGCGCAAACATCGTGATGCTCGCGATGGCGGAGATGCCGGCGGCAAGGCCGTCGAGGCCGTCGATGAGGTTGATGATGTTGGTGTAGGCCACGAGGTAGATCACGGTGATGGGATAGGCGAACCACCCCAGGCTCACAAACCCGGGGACAAACGGGTTGGAGATGTCGCCGATCACCAGGCCCGCGGCAACGGCGAGCATGGAGGCGATGACCTGCCCCACGAGCTTTTGGAGCGGCGTGAGCGAGAAGCGGTCGTCGAGCAGCCCCGTGAAGAAGATGGCGAGAAACGCGAGCACGAGCAGCCAGTAGTCGATCTGCATCTTGGGCGAGGGTACCAGGACCGCAGGCCACCCAAGATGGGTGGTGCCGAGGTACTGGACCACAAAGGCCGCCACGATGCCCAGGAAGATGGCGATGCCACCCATGCGCGGGATGGGTTCCTTGTTGATGCGACGAGCGTTGGGATAGTCGACGGCGTCAACCGTGATGGCGATGCGCCGCGCAAGCGGGGTCGAGACTAGGGTTGCCACCAGTGCGGCAAGAAACAGGCAGAGGTATGGTATCCAGTGTGGAACCACCTTGTGTCCTCCCCCGTACCTCTCGCTTTTGGTCCTGCCCCGCCCATGATAGCGGATGCTGCGCCCGTGGTGTTGAAAGACAGCTTTGAGGCCTCCGGGCAGAACCGTGAAAACTCACGCTCGCAACAACTGTTGCCGAGAAGAACGAGCATGTCAAGACTGGTTTTGTCGTGGACGTAGCCTATAGTGGAGATGTCGTTCCCCTGCGGGCAAACTGGGTGAACCGACAAGCGTTACTTGGGAGTCCGAGATCTCGTGTTCAGTACGGAGATTCCCCGGTGATGGGAAAGCCGGAACGCGCGATGAGGACACCCACCTTATGAGAGGTGGGTTCATTGACGCACCGCAGGGGACGGCTTTTTTGTGTTGAGAGATCGGGGTTGGACGCCAAGCTTCGCGCGCGCCGACGGCGGCGCACCCCGGCCGTTCTCGCGAGTGTACGAAAACCGACCCTAACTCGAGATTCTTCACAAACCCTAACTGGGCAAACGCACCCGAAGCGACCCACCTCGGAAAAACTCGACCCGAATTTCGTACACTCGGCGATGGCCACGGGGCGCAGGGTTTCTCTGGGATGAAGCGGGGCCGGCGCGAGCGGGCTCTTCTCGGCCTCGTGGCCCGGCTGCGCCGGCGCCCACCGAAACAAAACGCCGGACACCCCTGATTCCAAGGGTGTCCGGCAGATTCTCCTCTGGTGGAGACGAGGGGATTCGAACCCCCGGCCTCTGCCTTGCGAAGGCAGCGCTCTCCCAGCTGAGCTACGTCCCCAGACGCAATGCGCGTTGGATATTTTGGCAGCGCCGCGACCGGCTGTCAAGCGGCAATCGCGCGCGCCTCTCTACTTGTCTCGGCGCCTCACGCATAGGCGCCGCGCAGCGAGTACCAGCCGTCAGCCTCCCCCACCACGAGCGGCACGCCAAAGAGCTCGCTCATCACGTCGCTGGCAAGGAGCTCGGCCTTGGGACCGTCGGCAAAGACCTCGGCGTCCTTGATGAGAAGGACGCGCTCGATCGCGGGGATGATGTCCTCGGGGTAGTGCGTCACGAGCACCACCGAGCGTCCCTCGGCGGCAAGCGTGCCCATGGTCTGGCGCACGTGGTACATGCCCTCCGGGTCAAGCCCCGTGCAGGGCTCGTCGAAGATGAGGACCTGCGGGTCGCGCACGAGCTCGCGCGCCACGAGCACGCGCCGGACCTGCCCCGTCGAGAGCGTCATCACGTCGCGCGGCGCAAGGTCGGCGATGCCCAGGCGCTCCAGGGCGTCCAGGGCGAGCGCGCGGTCCTTCTCGCTCACGTTGCCGCGCAGCGGAACGCCGAGCGTGCCAAAGAGGCCGCCGGTGACGATGTCGATCACGGGAAGGTGCACGCGCACCTGATCGTGCATCGTGGAGCTCACGATGCCCAGGGTCCGCTTGATCTCGGCGAGCTGCGGGCGCTCCTGCCCGCGAAAGCGCACGGGCGGCTCCTCTTGCCAGAGCGGGAAGACCTCGCGCGTGAGCAGCTGGATGAACGTGGACTTGCCCGCCCCGTTGGGGCCGAGAAGCGCCACGTGCTCGCCCTCCGCGAGAGAGAAGTCCCCCACGTGGAGAATCGTCTTTCCGCCGCGCACCACGCTCGCGTCATGAATCTGAAAGAGCGGCGCCAAGGCGTCCCTCTCGGCAGACGCGCCCCTCTCGTTGGTTTCCATTGTGTGCCCCCTTCTCGCGCGCCGGGACGCGCGCGTCTCGGCGAGGACTACTATAGGCACACGAAAACGCCCCCGGCGCGCGATCGCGCGCGCCGTCACCAACTGGCAAAGGAGCCCGTCATGGCAGAGATGCTCACGCTCGAGGCATTTGAGGAGGCCTCGGAGAAGGTTCGCGAGGTCACGCTTGAGACCAAGCTCGTGGAGAGCCCGCACTTCTCGGCGCAGACGGGCAACCGCGTGTGGCTCAAGCCCGAGAACCTCCAGCGCACGGGAGCCTACAAGGTGCGCGGCGCCTACTATAAGATCTCCACCCTCTCTCCGGAGGAGCTGGGGCGCGGCATCATCACCGCGAGCGCGGGCAACCACGCGCAGGGCGTGGCCTTTGCCGCCACGCGCGCGGGGGCGCGCTCGGTGGTGGTGATGCCCGAGACCACGCCGCTCATCAAGGTTGAGCGCACCAAGCACTACGGCGCCGAGGTGGTGCTTCACGGCGACGTCTACGACGAGGCCTGCGACGAGGCGCTGCGGCTTGCCGAGGAGCGCGGCTACACCTTCATCCACCCGTTCAACGACCCGTGCGTCTCCACGGGCCAGGGGACCATCGCCATGGAGGTCGTCTCCGAGCTGCCGCTCGTGGACACGATCCTCGTTCCGGTGGGCGGCGGCGGCCTGGCCTGCGGCGTGGCCACCTTTGCCAAGCTCTACAACCCCAAGATCCGCGTCATCGGCGTTGAGCCTGCGGGCGCGCCCTCGCTCACGGCGGCGCTCGAGGCGGGCCACCCCGTGCGGCTGCCGAGTGCCAACACCATCGCGGACGGCACCGCGGTGCTCGAGGTGGGCGACAAGGTCTTCCCGTACCTGCGTGACAACCTCGAC
Source organism: Candidatus Olsenella pullicola (assembly GCA_019117265.1). Taxonomy (GTDB): domain Bacteria; phylum Actinomycetota; class Coriobacteriia; order Coriobacteriales; family Atopobiaceae; genus Thermophilibacter; species Thermophilibacter pullicola. The sequence continues at coordinate 6,694 of DXAB01000108.1, read as the reverse complement.
GACGTCATGACCGTCCCCGACGACGAGCTCGTGGTGGCCTTCCTCGACATGGTGGAGAACCACAAGATGATCGTGGAGAACTCGGGCCTGCTAACGGTGGCCGCGCTCAAGCACCTGCCGGCAGAGAACAAGCGCGTGGTCTCCATCCTCTCCGGTGGCAACATGGACGTCATCACGATGAGCTCGGTGGTGCAGCACGGCCTCATCATGCGCGACCGCATCTTCACCGTGAGCGTCCTGCTCCCCGACCGCCCCGGTATGCTCGTGCGTGTGGCCCAGGTCATTGCCGAGAAGAACGGCAACGTCATCAAGCTCGAGCACAACCAGTTTGTCTCGACCAACCGCAACGCCGCCGTGGAGCTGCGCGTGACGATCGAGGCCTTTGGCACCGACCACAAGGAGCAGATCGTGGACGCCCTCAAGGACGCGGGCTTCTCGCCTACCCTCGTTCAGACCTCACTGTAACGCGCGTCGCAGACGGCAAGACAAGGAGCCCCCGCTCGCAAGGAACGAGCAGGGGCTCCTTTGGGAGGGAGGGCAAGTCCGGGTGCTAGGCCTTCTTGGCGGCCTTCGCGGCCTTCTTGGCGGCCTTGCGCTCGGCGTACTGCTCGTCAGTCTCGCCGCGGTGCTTGTAGAGGTAGACGCCCGAGGCGACGATGCCGCCGACGAGCAGCGCGTCAACCGCCGCGAGCGGCGCCACCCAGTACGGCGTGTAGTCGCGCTTGACGGTCATCGCGGAGGAGTTGGCATAGACGTAGATGACGCGCTTGCACATGTCGTGCAGCATCTCGATGCCCTTCTCGCTGCCGGTGGTGAGGTCGGAGAAACCGCCCTCGCCGTTGTAGCCGCCGGTGTAGAGGAGCATGCCGCAGCCGGCGCGCAGCTGGAGGTCGGGGTTGTTGTACTTGTCGGAGCCGATCATCACGCTGTAGCCGTCGGTCAGGCAGGTGGCGTTGGAGCCCCACTCCTCCTTGAGGACGTGCGTGTTGAGCGCCTTGTTGACGGAGCACTCCGTGAAGCCGATGCGGTTGTAGGCCTCCATGACGGACTTGCAGCCGGCTTCCTTAATGGGAATCTCAAAGGCGCGCAGGTAGATCTCGCGCAGCGCCTGCTCGTTGCACCAGGTGTACATTCCTCCTCGGCTCTGGTCCTGGTCGTTGAGGGCAAAGTGCTTAATGTAGACGTAGATGCCCTTCTCCTGCACGGCGCGCACCTCGGCCGCACAGATCTTGCCCGTGAGGACCGGGTCCTCGGAGTAGTACTCGGCGCAGCGGCCGCCGAAGGGCGTGCGGTGCGTGTCGGCACCAGGCGCGTACCAGCCGTTGATGCCGGCGGCCAGGCACTCGTCGCCCACGCAGGCGCCCATCCTGGCCGCGAGGTCGACGTTCCACGTAGCGGCCGTGACCTGCTCGCCGCAGTACTCGTGACCGTAGTAGTTGAGGTTCTGGCTGGAGACGCCGGCCGGGCCGTCAACGTCTGTCGCGGTGCCCTTGCCAATGGAGGCGATCTCGGGCGTGCCGTAGCCGCAGTCGCACAGCAGCGTCACCATGTCGTCGACGCTCATCTGGTTGACGAGCTGGTCCCAGATCGGGTCGTTCCACTCGGTGTAGCCCGCAACGTCGTTCACAGAGAGGCCGTTTTGCGCGCCCGTCTCAACCGGCACGAGCGACTTGCACTCGTAGTTCTCGTCGTCCTCGTAGCGCACGTCGGAGCCGCCCTCGGAGGCGAGAATCTTCTCGATGCACTCGGGGCCCATGGCGATGTCCATGTTCTTGATGTGCTCGCCCATGGTCTTCTCGGGGTGGGTGCCCGCAAGGTCGGAGCGGGTCATCCAGGGCACGGTGTTGCCCACGTTGCCGTCGCCGGCGCTCGCGTCGTCAAAGTGGTTCTCGGCCACCACGAAGTCGCTCGAGCGCTTGCCCACGCCGGACTCGTTGTAGACGCGCCTGCTTGAGACCTCATGCGTCACGGGGTCGCAGCCGTCCTTGACGTGGTGGGAGTCGGTCTGCACCCAGAAGGTGTAGGTGCCGGCGTCGGCAACGTAGCAGCCCTCGCCCGCATAGTCATAGCTCGCGAGGTCGTCAGCGTCCATGGTGAGGGTCACGGTCTCGGACGCGCCGGGCTCCAGAAGCCCCGTCTTGGCAAAGGCTCCCAGGACCTTGGCACTCTTCTCGATGCCACCCTCGGTCCACGGTGCGGCGTAATAGAGCTGCACGACGTCCTTGCCGGCCACGTCGCCGGTGTTGGTGACCTTGACCCTGAACTCGATCTTCTCGCCCGCGCCGCCAAAGCTCGAGCCCTCGACGCTCCAGTCGAAGGTGGTGTAGGAAAGGCCAAAGCCAAACGGGATCTGCACCGTCGCGTCGTAGTCAATCGTGCCCATCTCGGCCGCGGTCTCGTAGTAGCGATAACCCATGTAGATGTTCTCGGGATACCAGATCATGCCACCGTCGACCTTGTTGTTGTAGCCAAGGTCGGTCTGGTCAAACTCCTCGTAGTTGTTGTAGGTGCCGCAGGTGCTTGTGTAGTAGGTGGGGTTGGACTTGAGCTCGTACGGAAAGACGTCCACAAGGTGGCCGGAGGGGTTGTACTCACCGGTCATGATCTTGGGCAGGGCGAGAAGGCCAGAGGCGCCCGGCGCGCCGATCCAGATGGCAGCGCTCACCTTGTCGTCCTCAAGGAAGCCGAGCTCCATGGGGTTAGCGGAGTCGAGAAGGACGATGACGTGGTCAAAGTTCTCCTTGGCGTAGTCAAGAAGCTCAAGCTCCGTGTCCTGGAGCTGGAGGTAGTGCTTGCCGGCAACGCCGTTGGTCTTGTCCGCCATGTCGATGGGCAGGTCGCCGCCCTCGCCGCCGGCGCGAGAGAAGACCACGACCGCCGTGTCGTTGGCGGCAGCGGCAGCGTCGAGCTTGTCGCGATAGGTGTCCACGGGCTCGTCGTAGATGTTGTAGTCGGCGCCCATCATCATGAACATGCCGCCAGCGTCGTTGTCGCGGCTCTCCTCCTCTGCGAGGTAATCCTCGTAGTAGGTGCGCATGGTCTCGTCGATGGTGAAGCCGGCCTGCTCAAAGGCATCATAGAACGTGGGCTTGGTGACGCCCTCGGCCTGGGCAACCGAACCCGCGCCCATGTAGACCGGGTCGATCGTGGCGTAGCCGAGAAGTGCGACGTTGCCCGCCGCCATGGGCAGCGTGCCGTCGTTCTTGAGCAGAACCGCTCCCTCGCCCATGATGTCGATGGAGAGCGCCTCTCCGTTGGCCTTGGCCTCCTCGGCGGAGTACTCGAGGTTCTCGTCGCTCACCTTGGTGAACGTGCCCGACCACCAGCGTGTGATGACGTTTCTGAAGTAGTAGCCGGCGCCGTTGAGGCCAAGCCCCGCCACGGCGGCGGCCGCGCCTCCCGCCGCGACGAACCTGCGCCTTGTGACTGCCTTCATGAGCGTTCCTTTCTCCTTTATTCGATTGCGGCCCCTTCACGTGGCTGCCGCTTCCCTGAAGCAATCCTTTGCCGAGGGCACCCGCACGTCGAGGGCGGCTACACGAGATGTCCGCCTGGCGTCATGAGATGACGCGCCAACACGTCGCGCCATGGGAGACAATGGTGCCGGGAGAGGAAGGGGAATCATGAACGCAATACGAGCGGCGATCTGCGAGGACGACGCGCAGGTCCTCGATCTTCTCGCCCAGTCACTCAGGCGCACGTTTGCGCAGCGGGGCGTGGAGGCGGCGTTTGACCGCTTTGCCGGTGCGGAGGAGCTTCTCGCCGCGCTGCCCCCAGAGCCGGGGCGCTACGACGTCTTCTTTCTTGACATCGAGATGGGCGGCATGGACGGCATCGAGCTCTGCCGTCAGATCAAGCGGGCGCACGCGGGCGCGCTCGTGGTCTTTGTCTCAAACAAGGAGGAGCTCGTCTTCCAGTCCATCGAGGTCCAGCCGTTTCGGTTTGTGCGCAAGAGCCACTTTGTGGAGGAGCAGGCGCGCGTCGTGGAGGCGATCGTCCGGGAGCTCTCGCGCAGCCGCGAGCGCTTCATCGCCCTTGAGGACGCGGGCACGGGGCGCTCCTGGAGGCTCGACGTCAACGCACTCTCCTACGTCGAGGTGCGCGGGCGCTACTGCCACTTCCACGCCCATGGCAGCGAGGAGATCGTCATCAGGTGTCGCCTTCTTGACGTCGAGCAGCGGCTCGAGGGGCAGCGCTTCCTCAAGCCGCATCGGAGCTTCCTCGTAAACGCCGACCACGTGCTCTGCGTCGATCGCAGCGCCGTGCGTCTTGACGACGGCTCCGAGGTCCCGCTCAGCAGAAGCCGCGTCACCGAGACCCGCCAGGAGCTCATGAGATACGTGCGGGAGGACCAGTGATCGCATCTGTTTCCGCCGCGCTCTCGCTTTTTGCGAGCACGGCCATGTTCGCCGTCACCGCTGTCGCGCTCGCCTTTGGCCTGGGCGTGCGAAGGCTCCCCCTGGGAAGGGTCCCGCTGCTCTTTGCATGCGTAGTAACCTACTCCGCCTGCGCCCTTGCGGTCGAGGCCACATCCTCCCCCTCCCTCGGCTACCTCGTGAGCCTGGGGCTTCTCTTTGGAGCCTCCGCGACGTTTGCCCTCGTCTTTGTCTGTGGTCCCGTGCTCGTGAGACTCGTGACCGTGGTCTCGTGCGTCTTCTCCATGATCGCGGCGCGCAGCGTGATCACCAACGTGTTCTCGCTCTACCTGAACGAGCTCTTTCCCGGCTCGGACGTGGCGACACTTGCGTTTTTTGTCTCGCTCTATGGCGCCTGCGCGGGACTTGCGGTGTTCTTCGTGCGCTTTCCCCTTCGGCCCGCCGCCCTGCTCCCCGCTCCGTACTGGGCCGCGCTTCTCGCCGTGCCCGTGGCAACAGCCGTCCTTCAGCAGGCGCAGACCCTCTTCTATGTGCAGGACGCCGCTGCGAGCCCGGCTCCCTCCCTCATCCCCCTCCTTGCGCTCATCTCCATCGTGAGCTCGTATGCCATGACACATGTCATCTCCGGAGCCTATGACTCCCTCATGGAACAAAACGCCGTCAACCAGCAGCTCGCGCTCACGCTCGACCACGTGCGCCGCTCGGCCACGATTGCCGAGCAGGTGCGCAGGGACAAGCACGAGATGAAGAACATCCTTTTCTACCTGCAGTCGCTTGCGCGAGCCGGGCTTCATGACGAGCTGGAGGACTTCCTTGAGGTTGAGGTGAGCGAGCACTTTGCCAAGCTTGAGGAGTTTCACACGGGAAACGAGCTGCTCGACTACCTACTCACCCAGAAGGTCGGCGAGGCGCGGGAGGCAGGGATCAAGACCTGCTTTGACGTTGTGGTGCCCGCCGGCCTCTCCATTGAGGGCCGCGACCTCTGCGGGCTTCTCTCCAACCTGCTTGACAACGCCGTCGAGGCAAGCGCCGCCGAGAAGGACCCAGAGATTCGACTCACCATGAGGGCCTCGCGCGGCTATCTCTCGATCATGGTCTCCAACCGCTGCTCAACGGACGTGATGCGCACGAACCCGCACCTGCATACCACCAAGGGAAACGCCGCAGAGCATGGCATTGGCCTGCGCGTGGTGCGCTCGATTGCGAAAAAGTACGAGGGGTCGTTCTCCACGGAGATGGTTGACGGAAAGTTTGTTGCCACGGCGCTGCTGGGGCTGTAGCACCCGAGGCGCTCCCAACCATATGGGGATGCCGTTCGCCGTGGAAATGATACCGTTCGCGGGCGGTCACGGGGCCGAAACACGCCCCGCGTAGAGTAGCCCCATTGAGCAAATGCGATGACAGGGCCAGTACGGGCCGCATCCGTCCCACAGCGAGCGGGCAGCGTGAGAACCCGCGCCGGACGGCCCCGAAGACTCCCTCGAGCAGCTCGCGAGAACCTCTGCGCCGAGCAGCGGGCCAACCCCGCAATCGCGTCGAGAAGTACCGCGCGCCGGCGGCCACCGTGACGGCTTCGAGGCCACGCCTCGCATTTCTCACACGCGACAAGAGAAAGCGAGGGCAACGTGGAACTGAGAAGCGACGCCATCAAACGGGGCCTGGCGCGCGCGCCGCACCGCAGCCTCCTGGCGGCCGACGGCCTCACCGACGAGGAGCTCGACCGTCCGCTCGTGGCCGTGGTCTCCGCCCAGAACGAGGTCATCCCCGGGCACATCCACCTGCAGCAGATTGCCGATGCCGTGAAGGCGGGCGTGCGCATGGCCGGCGGCACCCCGCTTCAGGTCAACACCATCGGCGTGTGCGACGGTATCGCCATGAACCACGAGGGCATGCGCTACAGCCTCACGAGCCGCGAGGTCATCGCGGACAGCGTGGAGTGCGCCGTCCAGGGCCACCAGTTTGACGCGATGGTCCTCATCCCCAGCTGCGACAAGATCGTCCCCGGCATGCTCATTGCCGCGGCGCGCCTGAACATCCCCACCGTGCTCGTCTCGGGCGGCCCCATGCTTGCCGGCCGCGGGCGCGACGGCTCCCAGACCGACCTCAACTCCCTCTTTGACGCCGTGGGCCAGGTCACCGCCGGCACCATGACCGAGGAGGAGTGTCGTTGGCTTGAGAAGACGGCCTGCCCCACCTGCGGCAGCTGCTCGGGCATGTTCACCGCCAACTCCATCTGCTGCCTCGCCGAGGCCCTCGGCATCGCCCTTCCCGGCAACGGCACCGTGCCCGCCGTCTACTCCGAGCGCATCCGCCTGGCC
>DXAB01000107.1 GCA_019117265.1 Candidatus Olsenella pullicola | reverse complement strand
ATGCAAGAAGGCGTGCTTACGGAAGGCCTCCACGGCCTCCATGTCGCACATGTCCTTGAGGTCCTCATAATCCCACACGGCCACCTTCTGGATCTCGTGGCTGGTGCGGAAGCCGTCGAAGAAGTTCAGGAACGGCACCTTGCCCTCGATGGCCGCGAGGTGGGCCACCGGCGCGAGGTCCATGACCTCCTGGACGTTGCCCTCGGCGAGCATGGCAAAGCCGGTCTGGCGGCAGGCCATGACGTCGGAGTGATCGCCAAAGATGTTGAGGGCGTGGGAGGCCACGGTACGAGCGGACACGTGGAACACGGCCGGAAGGCCCTCGCCGGCGATCTTGTACATGTTGGGGATCATGAGGAGCAGGCCCTGGGACGCCGTGTAGGTGGTCGTGAGGGCACCGGCGCCGAGCGAGCCGTGAACGGTACCGGCGGCGCCCGCCTCGGACTCCATCTCAACGACCTTGACCGGCGTGCCAAAGACGTTCTTCATGCCCTGGGCTGCCCACTGGTCGACGTGGTCGGCCATGGGGCTGGACGGGGTGATCGGGTAGATGCCCGCCACCTCGGTGAACGCATACGAGACGTACGATGCCGCCTCGTTGCCGTCCATGGACTTAAACTTACGCGCCATATCCTCTCCTTCTTACCCTAGGCTGGGAACCCCCATGGTCCCAGGCTGCTCTCACTCACAAGGCGCATGACTGAGCGTGGGCATGTGCCCACGTATCTCACAGTCTACTACCCCGAAGGGCGTTCTCGGAAACAATATTTGGTTGGTTTCTGGCTATTGCGTCGTTTTTTTCCGTAACCGGTAGCAGCAAAATAAAGCGCAGGTAAAGTGCTCTTCTGCCGGGCGAGAGGGGCCTGTGCGCGGAGCGGGTTTTGCCGTGTGCGGAAGGCGTCCCCGCGGCGCCCTTCGCCCCCCTGGAGGCCCGCGGACAAAAAGTTCACGGTTTTGCCGGCCATGACCGGTGATGCTACTATCTTCTGAGCAATCTACGGGAGGTCGCGTGGGCGGAAAACTCAACATGGGAGGGGCTCGCGGCGCGCGCGGCGCCGCTCGTGGGCGCCTGGCGCTCCTGGGGGCTGCGGCCGCCGTCATCGTGGCCCTTCTCGTGCTCCTTCTTGCCGTGCTGCCGGGTGCCTTCTCCGCCCCCGAGACGGTTGGCGAGCAGCCGGGCGAGATTCCCAACGTGCCCGTCACGGTTGAGGGCGCGGGGGAGCCCGAGGGCCCCACGAGCACGCCCGTTGACCTCTGGGCAAAGGGCTCCATGCCCTACCTCTACCAGACCGACCCGCAATGGGCGGACGTTGAGTACTCGGGTGGCGTCCTCTCCAAGCAGGGGTGCGGTCCCACCGCGCTCGACATGGTCTACATCTACCTCACGGGAGACACGAGCTACGACCCGGCGGGCATGGCCGCGTTTGCCACCGAGAACGGCTACTCCACGGACCTCAACGGCAGCTCGTGGGAGCTCATGACCACGGGCGCGGCCAAGCTGGGCCTCACGGGCACGATGGTCTCTGTCACCGTGGACTCGCTGCGGGCGGAGCTCGAGGCCGGGCGCCCCGTCATCTGCGTGATGAACCCCGGCACGTTTACCGAGGTGGGACACTACATCGTGCTCGAGCGGCTTGCCGAGGACGGCACCGCGGTGGTGCACGACTCCAACAGCGTGGGGCGCAGCATGCGCACGTGGTCGCTTGACCTCATCTGCTCCGAGGCCGCCGGCGCGTGGAGCTTCACCGTCGCGTCGTAGCCCGCGGCACGCGAGAAGATCCGGCGGGAGGCGCTATCGCGCGCTGTCGAGCAGCTTGGCGTAGCTCGCGGCGAGCCTTTGGGCGAGGGGGCCGTCCGAGCCGGTTGCCGGGACGATGCCGTGCTCATCTGAGGTGAGGAAAAGCTCCTCAAAGGGCGCGGACCCGGAGATGACCCCCGAGACGAGGTCCTTCTCGGCCGTGACGGGGATGCCGAGCGTGGCGGCGAGGTCCGCGACGAGCGTGGCGGCACCCGAGGGGGCGTCCTTCTCGGTGGCGTCCCTTACGAGCGCGCCCGCGCGCACGGCCCAGAGCGACTCTGGCGCGACGCCCGTCTCCGAGGCCTCCAGGAGCGCGTTTTGGGCGCGACGCGCGAGGTCTGGCGCGGCGGCCGCGACGAGCGGCTCGTAGGGGCCCACGCCCATGGCCGCCTGGCCGGCATCGTCGACAACGAGCATGAGGGTGCCGTCTGGGTGCGCGGCCGCGCCGTCGGCGAGCGTCCACTCGATGTGCTGCTTTGCCCAGGCCACGAGTTGCGTGGGCACGGGGCTTCCGTTGACGTGACGCCGGGAGAGCGCGCGCAGGTGGCGGTTCTCGAGGGGGAGCGTGCGGCCTGCGAGGCGCCAGCGGCACACGAGGACGGGGCGTCCGAGCTCAAAGTTCTTCTCTGTGGGCATGGGTCCTCCTTTGCTGGCGCCACATTGTACCGCGGCGCCGCTGCCGCTGCGGAATTGCGCCGAGTGCGCGCGATTGGGCCGCAGGGCGCTTTGAAATCCGGTCGAGTGCGGCGCGCGCGGTTCTTCTCGGCGTGCACTCGGCGGGTTGTTCAAGCGTCCGGGGGCGCACTCGACATGATTTCTCAGCATCGAGAAGGGCATCGCGGCACTCAAGCGATTTTCTCAGCGCCCCTCAGCCCAAAAGCGCACACACGGCAGGATTTCGCAGCGCTACGGTAGGCCGGGGTATATTCCCTGCGCTGCTCCCGGCCCGCATTGAGGAAGCTAGGCCATCTCTCTTGGTATTTTCCAGCGACAAATAAAATCCGCCGAGTTTCAAAACATCTACGTTTTGAAACTAGGCCGCAAGCGCCACAACAACTAGCACCTGAGCAGCATCGCAAGGGCTGCGCGGCGGCTCCGTCTCCCAAGAGAGGCGGGGCCGCCGCGTTTTATGACAGCTAACCCTGACACCACTGTCATGACGCCTGCGGTGCGGGACGCCTCTGGCGTACAATTTCAGGGTGGACTAACCAAGGAGAGAGGCCTCATGGACACGAGCACCAGCACCGCAAAGGTCTACTACACCAACCTGCGCACGCATGCGCGCGAGAGTCAGCTCGACAAGCTCAAGCGCCTCATCCGCAAGGCGGGCATCGAGCAGATCGACTTTGAGAACAAGTTCGTTGCCATCAAGATTCACTTTGGCGAGTTGGGCAACCTGAGCTTCCTGCGCCCCAACTACGCGCGCGCCGTGGCCGACGTTGTCAAGGAGCTGGGCGGCAAGCCCTTCCTCACGGACTGCAACACGCTCTACGTGGGCAGCCGCAAAAACGCCCTCGAGCACCTCGACTGCGCCTATCAGAACGGCTTCACGCCCTACGCCACCGGCTGTCAGGTGATCATCGCCGACGGCCTCAAGGGCACCGACGAGACGCTCGTGCCCGTGAAGAACGGCGAGTACGTGAAGGAGGCCAAGATCGGCCATGCCCTCATGGACGCCGACGTCGTGATCTCCCTCACGCACTTCAAGGGCCACGAGCAGGCCGGCTTTGGCGGCTGCATGAAGAACCTGGGCATGGGCGGCGGCTCCCGTGCGGGCAAGATGGAGCAGCACTCCGCCGGCAAGCCGAGCGTCCACGCCGAGAAGTGCGTCGGCTGCCACGCGTGCGAGCGCATCTGCGCGCACGGCGCCGTGAGCTTTGACCAGACGCGCCAGCGCGAGCTGCCAAGCGGCAAGGTCGTCTCCGTGCCTGTGGCGAGGATCGATCACGATCGCTGCGTGGGCTGCGGCCGCTGCATCGGCGCCTGCAACCAGGACGCCATCACGCCGGACTACGACCAGGCCGTTGACGTGCTCAACTACAAGATTGCCGAGTACACGCAGGCCGTGGTGCAGGACCGCCCGAGCTTCCACATCTCGCTTGCCATCGACGTGAGCCCCAACTGCGACTGTCACCCCGAGAACGACACGCCCATCGTGCCGGATCTCGGCATGTTCGCGAGCTTTGACCCGGTTGCCATCGACCAGGCCTGCATCGACATGGCGCTCGCCGCGCCGGCGATGCCCAACACCGAGCTCACCGACATGCGCGCCAAGCTGGAGGCCCAGGGTGGCGTCCCCGAGCGCTGCCAGCACGACCACTTCAACCTCACGCACCCGGACACCAACTGGCGCTCCATGATCGAGCATGCCGAGAAGATCGGCCTGGGCACGAGTCGCTACGAGCTCATCGAGGTCAAGTAGCCGCTGCGGGGAGGTCGCCATGCCCAAGGTCATCGTCTTTGGCAGCATGAACATGGACCTCTCCATCGACGCGCCGCGCCTGCCGGCCGCCGGAGAGACGCTCTCCGGTTCCGGCTTCATCACGGCCGCCGGAGGAAAGGGCGCCAACCAGGCCGTCGCCGCGGCGCGGCTGGGCGCCGACGTGCGTATGGTCGCCGCCGTGGGTGCGGACGTCTTTGGCGAGGAGCTCTCGCGCGGGCTCGCAAGGGCGGGCGTGGACACGACGGGCGTGCGGCGCCTGGTGAACGCGACCACGGGCGTCGCGGTGATCCTGCGCACGGCCGGCGAGAACCGCATCGTGCTCCACGCGGGCGCCAACCACGCGCTCGTTGAGGCAGATGTAGTCTCCGACCTGCGACGCATTGGCGAGAAGGGCGACGTCTTCGTCACGCAGGGCGAGTGCGACCCCGCAACCACCGAGGCCGCCCTGCGCGAGGCGCACGAGCTCGGCCTCTATACGGTCTACAACCCCGCGCCGGCCCGTCCCGCTCCGGACGACCTCTGGCCCTGCGTCGACCTCGTCTGTCTGAACGAGACCGAGTGCCAGGTCATGTGTGGCGCGCTGCCCGTCGATGACGTCACGTGCCTCGCTGCGGCGAGCCGCCTGCGAGAGCTGGGTGCTGGCTGCGTCGTGATCACGCTCGGAGCTGCGGGCTCCTTTGGGCTGGGCGCCGACGCCGCGCCCTCCCGCGTGCCCGCCGCGCCCGCGACCGTCGTGGACACCACGGCTGCGGGCGACACCTTCATCGGGGCTCTTGCCGCGGGCGTCGTGCGCGGCATGACGCTTGAGGAGTCCATGCGCTGGGGCGCCGCCGCGGCCGCGATTGCCGTGAGCCGCCTCGGCGCCCAGCCGTCCATACCCACCGCAGAGGAAGTGGAGGCGACGCGATGAGCGGAACTTCTCGTCGGCCCCTGGTACTGGATTTGGACACCGGCATCGACGATGCCCTGGCGCTCGCGTATGCGCTCGGAAGCCCCGAAGTCGAGCTTGTGGCGGTGATCTGCAGCTACGGCAACGTGGCAGTGGATACGGCGGTGAGAAACACCCATGCCCTGCTCGAGCTGCTGGGGTATCCAGACATCCCGGTATACCGCGGGACGGACCGGGCGCTCTCTGCGAGCGCGGCGTTTGAGCCACCGGAGGGCGTGGCGCGCATCCACGGGGCGAACGGCCTCGGCGGGCAGCATATTGGGTGTATGTGCCGCCGCGCACCCGGTGATGGCGTGGATTTTCTCGTTCGGAGCGCCGATGCTGGAACGCAGGCCTCGCGCGACGCCCATTTTGACGGGAAAAATGACGTGAAAACGGGCGGTGCGCGAGGTTCGTCTTTCTACTACGTCCCCACGGGACCGCTCACCAACCTCGCGAGCGCGCTGGTACGCGCCCCGGAGCTCGCACGCACCCTCCCGCGCGTCACGTTCATGGGCGGCGCCCTCACGGTTCCGGGCAACGTGACCCCGTGCGCCGAGGCCAACGTTCACAACGATCCCGAGGCGGCGGACGTGGTGCTGCGGCTGGGGCTTCCCACGCGCATGATCGGCCTCGACGTGACGCATCAGGTGGTGCTCACGCGCGAGGACACCGCCCGATGGCGCGCGCTCGGCACGTCTGCGGGCGTGCTCTTTGCTGATATGACGGACCACTACATAGACATCTACGAGCAGAACAACCCGCATATGGGAGGTTGTGCCCTGCACGACCCCCTGGCGGTTGCGGCGGCAATCGACCCGTCACTGGTGGGGTGCCTGGGCGCCAATCTGCGCGTGGACCTTGAGGGCCCCACGCGCGGTCGGACGGTCTGCGACCCCGAGCGCCTTCGTGAGGCACAGAAGACCTGCGAGGTCGCGGTCACGGTTGACGCGCCGCGCTTCCTCGCCGAGTTCCGCAAGCGCGTGGGCCGCGTCTTGGGAGCGCCCAGGGCAAGATAAGACCGCCCGCTACTGCTTCTCGGGTGGGCGCAGCGTGGTGAGGGCCGTGTAGTCCACCTCCGCCGTGGAGGGCTTCATCGGGCCGGGCGCGTACCAGTCCAGCGCGCAGTCGATCCACGCGTTCCAGAACGGCCACTCGTGCGCGCCGATGTCCGGCTCCCAGTAGGTGACGTCAAAGTTGGCGTCGCGCAGGAGCTTCACGAGGTCGCGGTTGTTCTCGCAGAGGTTGTCGTGCAGGCCGCATGCCGAGTAAAAGCGAGGCTTGGGCAGCTCCGGATCCTGCTTGAACTTGTCGATGAGCGCCACGTAGTCCTTGTCGGAGCCAATGACGGTGTCGATGTCCCCGAAGAAGCGCTCGTAGTACTTGCGCTTGCGCGGCGAGCGGCTCTCAACTGCCTCGAGCACGCGGTCGCGCATGAAGGCGCCGGAGAGGATGATGATCGACCCAAAGCGGTCCGGCCGCAACAGGCCGTTGATCAGCGCGGTGTACGCGCCGATGGAGATGCCCGCCAGCGCCGTGTCCTCGCGCTTGGAGGACAGCGGGAAGAGGCGTCGCGTGAAGTCCACCAGCTCCTCGCTGATGAACTTGCCGTGCCACTCGTTTATCTCGGGCTTGTTGAGGTAGAGGCCGTCCTCGCCGGAGGGCATGATGAGGGCGATGTCGCGTGCCTCGGCCGTCTCCACCACGTGGGTGCGGTCGATCCAGTCCACGTCCTGCCCAAAGAGGCCGTGAAGCAGGTAGACCGTGCGGTACGGCCCACGCCGCTTCTTGGCGAGCTTGTCGCCCTCCATCTTGTCAGCGGGAATCACCGCGGTGAGAACCACGTTGCGCTTGAGGTAGTGGGAGTAGAAGTCGACCCTGAGCAGTGCCATTCTCTCGTCCCTCCCCGTGAGTCCGGACCGTTTGCGTGCGGCGCTAGACGAGCCAGTCGAGGGCCTCCGGCAGGGCTGCGTTCCAGAAGTCCCAGTCGTGACCGCCGCGCATCTCATGATAGGTGACGTCGAGTCCGGTGTCGCGCATGCGCTGGGCCAAAACGCGGTTGGGCTCGGCAAGCGGGTCCTCGGAGCCGCAGCTCATGAAGATGCGCGGGCGCGGACGATCACAGTAGACGAGGTCGGCGGCCAGTCGTGCGGGGTCCTTGTCGGAGTCGCGCACGTGGTTGAGGTCGCCAAAGGTGTGCTCGAGGAACGGGCGAGAGAGGAAGAAGAGCCCGTCGGACGAGATGATCTGGTCAAAGCTGTCGATGATCATGGCCGAGGAAAGCCCCACGATGGCGCCGAAGGTCTCGCAGTACTTGAGGCCGTTGCGCAGCGCGCCGTACGCGCCCATCGAGATGCCGCCGATGAACGTGTCCTCACGACGTGTGGAGAGCGGGAACATCGTGCGCGCCACCTCAACGAGCTCCTGGCCCACAAAGCGCCCGTAGTAGTTGTGGACCTCAGGCTGGTCCAGGTAGAAGGCGTTGTAGCCGGAGGGCATGACCACGGCCACGCCGCGGCTCTCCGCCCAGTGGCGGATGCGGGTCTCGGAGATCCAGTCCGCGTGGTTGCCGGAGATGCCGTGCAGCAGGAAGAGCGTCGAAAACGGCGCCTTGCGAGCGGGGTAGGGGTGGGCCTCCCAGGTCTTGAGGTCCTTCTCGAGGGTGCCACCTTCGCGACGCATCGCGGAGTCTGTGGCGTAGGCGTCGCCCTGGTCGTCAAAGGGGAGAATGACCTCAAGCGTGGTGGTGCGCATGAGTGCGGAGGAGAAGTAATCAACGCTGATAAGGGCCATGGGGGCCTCCTTGGGTCTGGGCTAGGGGACGGTCTGGTAAAGGGTTACTTGCCGAGGTGGCCCTTGAGGATGCGGGACACCTCGCGGAAGCGACCCTCGGAGAGGGCCGTGCGCGGGATGTAGACGTAGCGCTTGTTGCCAAAGCAGGCGAGGATGGAGTCCGAGGTTTCGCCAACGCGACGCAGCTCGGAGAGGCTGTAGCTCTCGGTGCTGCCGTCCTCGCGCTCAACGTGCACGGCGTCGTCGCACACCACCACGCGCCGACGGAGGGCCTCGCCGTCCGGGAGCAGGTTGGTGCCGCGCGCGTAGCGCATCTTGAGTTTGCCGATGTTGCGCGAGGCCTGAAGCAGCGAGAACGAGATGACGAACAGCACAACAAGAAGAACGAGCTGGTCCTTCTCGACGAGCGCAACCAAGACGATGGCGAGCAGCGAGGCAAACGATGCCACCATCGTCACGCCCGCAAGGCGCGGGGCGAGCAGCTCCGAGGCGCGCGCGAGACAGAGCTCGTTGTAGTCAAACACGGCAGAGACACGCTCGCCTTCGTACTTCTTGCCTGCAAGGCCGGCGTCTGCGCCGGCGTTCTTGCGGCGCGCGGAGTTCTTCTTGGACATCGATCCCCCTCGAGTTGCTTACCCGTCAAATCCTAGCGTATGTGGAGGAGTTGTCCCTCAGTTATGTTTGGCCGGTGAAGAATACCGCTCGCCGGAGTGTTGTGGCTAGAGCGGGTCGGATGGGAAATGATACTCACTGCGCAGGGAGCGGGCGCACGACGAGAACGATTCGCGTGAGCCCGCACTGTAGAGCATAAATGCTTGGCAGCTGCCGAAGTGGGGGCCCGGGACGCTTGACGTCGACGGGCCCTCGTCCATTTTGGCGCACGGCGCGGCGGCGCTTCCGTGCTTCTGCTACACTTTTCTGCGAGCGCGTTCGATGGGCTCGGGTGACGCAACACCTCGAACCTGGTCAGGGCCGGGAGGCAGCAGCCATAAGGGGCCTCTGGCGGGCACCCGATCCCATCGAGCGCGCTCTTTTCATGCCGCGACGCGGCGCTACTCGAGTGGTCTCAAAAATAACGCGGTTTGGGTTCCTGAAAAAAGTGGCTTATAGGACAAAATGTGTGTCCGTTATTTTCCTGTTCTCGCAGGTAGATATATCTAAATCGACCCCGTAAGTTGGGCCGGGCCAACTACTTGCCTGGACAGAATGTGTGTCCGGTTTGCCGCGTATTCCCAGCTAGACCATGCTGAATCGACCTAGAAAGTTGGTCGCTGAGGCAGGTCACGCCATGAAGGCTCGCGCATGCCCCCTGTGCGGGGCGAAGATGAAGAGGAACGGCAAGACGAGCGCCGGCAGGACGCGGTGGAGGTGCACCTCGTGCGGCGCGAGCACGACCAGGAGGATCGACAGCGCCGCCAAGCTCCTCGGCGCCTTCCTGGGGTGGCTGCTCACCAGGAGGCGGCAGGCCGACATGCCGGGCGGCGGCAGGACCTTCAGGAGGAAGACCGCGCGCTTCTGGGAGATCTGGCCCATGCCGCCGAAGGTCGAGGCGCCGCGCAGGGTCGTCTTCGTCGACGGGATACACCTCGGGAGGAAGGCGGTCGTGCTGATAGCCTCCGACGAGGAGCACGCCCTCGGCTGGCACCTGTGCCGCTCCGAGAACAGCCGCGCCTGGGCGGCCCTGATGTCTCGCATAGCGGAGCCCGAGGTCGTCGTCTCCGACGGCGGGGACGGGTTCGCCAAGGCCCTGAGGGAGACGTGGCCCGGAACGCGGCACCAGCGGTGCGTGTTCCACGCCTTCTCACAGGTCAGGCGCTACACGACGTCGAGACCCAAAACGCAGGCCGGCGCCGAACTCTACGGGCTGGCGAGGGCGCTGCTCTCGATCACCACCCTCGGGGAGGCGCAGGGCTGGGTCGACTCCCTCCTGAGCTGGTCCGAGCGCTGGGACGCGTTCCTGTCGGAGACGGCCGCCGGCGAGGACGGGCGCCCCAGGCTCGTCCACGAGAGGCTCGTCAAGGCGAGGCGATCCCTGGTCCGCCTCGTGAACGCCGGCACCCTCTTCACCTACCTGGACCCCGAGCTCACCCTGGAGGGGGCGCTGCCCGCGACCAACAACAGCATCGAGGGCGGCGTCAACGCGCGGCTCAGGGCCATGCTCAGGGACCACAGGGGGCTCTCCGTCGAGCGCAGGCTCAAGGCGGTCTTCTGGTGGTGCTACGCGCACAGCCCGGACCCGCTGCCGGCCGCCGAGATCCTGCGCGTCATGCCCACGGACCGGTCGATCGCCGCGATCTACGACCGGCTGGGCGGGCGGCAGAGGCTAGAGGGGACCATCCCGCGGTGGGGCGACGCCGCCGTGTGGTCGGAGCTCCACCACTCGGGGCCCTACCGGATGGACTGGGACTAGCCGGACACACATTTTGTCCTATAAGCC
>DXAB01000106.1 GCA_019117265.1 Candidatus Olsenella pullicola | reverse complement strand
GAACCTGCTCTAGCGAGCGCCGCGCGGCGCGTGTGGGCGAGAGGTCCTTCTCGCCCACACGCCGCGCACGTGCGCCCGGGCGGCGCCATCCCCCTGGCGCCCTGCAGGTGTTGGCATAGGAAAGGAACAAGATGCTCGAAGGCCTGTTCGATCCCAAGCGCTGGGAGATTACCTTCAGCGACATGAGTAGCTTCCTCGACGGCTTCTCCATGACGCTTGCGGTGGTCCTGCTGGGGCTTGCCATATCGCTGGTGCTTGGGTGCCTGCTCGGCGTGCTGTCCACCACGCGGTCGCGCATCCTGCGTGCCGTGAGCCGTGTCTACGTTGAGTTCTTTCAGAACACGCCGCTGCCGGTTCAGGTGTTCTTCTACTACATGGCCGGACCGCGCGTCCTGCAGATGATTCTGGGCACCGAGAGCCCGGTGCGCCTCTCCGCGTTTGCCATCGGCGCCGTGGGCGTGGGTCTCTATCATGCCGCCTACGTCTCCGAGGTCATCCGCACGGGCATCGAGAGCGTTCCGCGCGGCCAGATGGAGGCCGCGCGCAGCCAGGGCTTCACCACCGTGCAGGCCTATGCCTACGTCATCTTGCCGCAGACCTTCAAGGTCATCTTGCCGCCGCTCTGCAACCAGGCGCTCAACCTGGTCAAGAACACCTCGGTGCTGGCGCTTATCGCCGGCGGCGACCTTATGTACAACGCCGACAACTTTGTCTCCACCTACGGCTACCTGCAGGGCTACATTCTCGCGTGCGTGCTCTACTTTGTGATCTGCTTCCCGCTGGCGATGCTCGTGCAGTGGCTCGAGCGTCGCGCCAAGGAGCGTCCGCGCGCCAAGGTGATCCCCGGCATCACGCCCGAGACCGCAAGGGAGGCGTAGGCAATGGCTATCTTTACCCCGGCAAACGTCTCCTTCATCATGCAGGGCTTCTTGAAGACGATCGAGATCTCCGTGCTGGCGATCATCTTCTCGGTTGTCCTGGGCACGGTGCTCGCCCTCGTCAAGCAGTACTGCACGGGCAAGCTGAGCGTGTTCAAGTGGATTGTCTCCGCCTACATCGAGCTCTTCCGCTGCACGCCTAACCTGCTGTGGATCCTCTTCATCTACTTCACGGTCAAGGGCTCGGACATCTTCATCTCGGTGTTGGCGTTCACGATCTTCACCTCAGCCGTCATGGCGGAGATCGTCCGCGGCGGCCTCAACTCCATTCCCAAGAGCCAGTTTGAGGCGGCCAAGAGCCAGGGCTTCGGGTTCTTCTCGAGCATGCGGCTCATCATCTTGCCGCAGACCTTCAAGACCATCATTCCGGCGCTCTTCAGTCAGTGCACCACGGTCATCAAGGACTCGTCGTACCTCGCGGGCATCAACGTGGCGGAGTTCATGTTCTCGGCCAAGGTCGTCATGGGCTACACCACGGACCTCACGCAGGTGCTTCTGCTCTACGGCTTTGTGTTCCTGCTCTACTTTGTGCTCAACTTTGGCATCTCGCTCATCGTCCGCGCCTACCAGCGTCGCCTTGTGGCGGCTTAAGGAGGAGCCATGGCACCCAAGCACCCCGCGCATCCCGTTATCATCACCATCGCACGCGACTTTGGCGCGGAGGGACACGAGATCGGCAAGATGCTCTCGCTTGAGCTGGGCATCCCGCTCTATGACAACGAGCTTCTCGTGCGCTCGAGCCTGCGCACGGGAGACCCCATCGACCAGATGGCGGCCTACGACGAGCAGCTTGCCGACGAGTTCATGGCCTTTTTGCCCGATCGCGTGGACACGCGCAGCGCCTCCGATCGCCTCTTCCACTCGATGTCGCAGGTCATCCTTGACCTGGCGGCCACCAAGAGCTGCATCATCGAGGGGCGTCTCTCGGACTACCTGCTGCGCAACAACCCCAATCACATTGCGGTGCTGGTGACGGCGCCGCTGGGCGACCGCGTTGAGATCGTGCGCGCCAAGCGCGGGCTCTCCAAGAAGGAGGGCAAGAAGCTCGTCAAGCGCATGCAGAAGGCGCGCGAGGCGTTCTACAAGCGCTACTCGGGCGGCAAGTGGAAGATGACCGACGGCAAGGACCTCGTGGTCAACCGAGCCAAGCTTGGGCGCGAGGGCTGCGTGGACGTGATCGCTGCGGCGTATCGCCACAAGTGCGCAGAGGCGGCGGGGGAATAGCCTCGTATTTTGGTGCTCCCTGGGTGGGCGCCCGGCCCTGCGGCATGGCTGCCCCCGGAGCATCTCCGTCTGCGACGCAGCCACCTCGGTCTCTCTGTGCAAAAACGCCGCTCGTGCCACAAATGGAAGCTCACGTGCGCAAAATCCTCGTTCGTGCCACATGTTTTTAGGGGTGCCCAGAGTATCCGGATAGCAAAAGCCCAGATAGCACAATAATAAATTAAATCAAAAGAGCCCTAGGCAGCCAATTCGATGTTGCACGAACGCGACTTTTGCGCATGGCACTGGCTGTTTGTGGCACGAGCGGCGATTTTGCGCACGGCATGCCCGGCACCACGTGATTCCCGACGCCTGCGGGGACGGAGTCGGGGCAGACAGGGTCTGCGTTTGGGGAGCGCTCCCGGCGCTCAGCGCCCGCAGGCCCCGCAGGCGGCGCAGGCAGCGTGGGCTGCCGGCGTGGCGGCAAGGCCTCCGCGTGCCGTCTCGCGCAGGCGTGAGGGAAGGGCGTGGCCGACCTCGGCCATGGCGCTCACGACCTCGTCAAAGGGGATGAGCCAGGAAACGCCTGAGAGCGCGAGCTGGGCTGCGGAGAAGGCCGCTGCCACGCCGATGGCGTTTCGTGCCTGGCAGGGAATCTCAACTAGGCCACCGACGGGATCGCAGACAAGGCCGAGCAGGTTGGAGATGGCGAGGGAGCTCGCCGTGAGCGCCTGTTCAGGCGCGCCGCCGAGCAGCTCCACGAGTGCTGCTGCGGCCATTGCCGCAGCTGAGCCAACCTCGGCCTGGCAGCCGCCCTCGGCTCCCGCCACGCAGGCGTGCGTCTGGATGTTGAGCCCCACCGCGGCGGCGCACCAGAGAGCACCCGCGACGGCTTCGTCGTCAGCGCAGATGGCGTCGGCAACGGCAAGCACGCAGCCGGGGACCACGCCGGCAGAGCCAGCGGTGGGGGCGGCCACGATGACGCCCATCGCGGCGGAGCGCTCGAGCACGGCCATCGCGCGCGCAACGGCCGTGGTCTGGACCTCGCCCATGAGGCTCGCCCCCCAGCTGTCGGCGCCCCTGCTCACGAGCTGCGCCTCGCCACCGATGAAGCCACCGAGAGAGCGCTTGGGGCTTGCGATGGGCGAGCTCGTCTCGTCGCGCATGACCTGAATGATGCGGCGCATGGACTCTTGCGCGAACTTCTCGCCGGTAAGTCCGCGCTCACGCAGCTCCATGACGCCGCCAATGGAGAGGCCGCGCCTGGCGCAGGCGTCGAGCAGCTGGGCACCGTCGTCAAAGAGCTCCTCCGCGGTGACGCCGGGCGCCGTAGCGGAGGCGGATCCCGGCACGGAGATGAAGGTCGCGAAGCTCACGTCGCGGATGCGGCGGATCATGGGCAGCACGGAGGCGTCCGGCGCGCCGTCGGTCTCAAACACGGAGTAGGCGCGGCCGCCCTGCTCGGTGCGATAGGTGCGGCAGAAGGCGATGTTGACCTCCGCCATGGCGAGCAGGTGAGTGAGGGAGGCGAGGATGCCCGGGGTGTCCTTGTGCGCAACAAAGAGCGTGGCGTAGGCGCCCGTGATGTCCACGCCAACGCCGTCGATGCGGCTGATGCGCATCTTGCCGCCGCCCAGGCTCTCGCCTCGAACTTGGCAGCGGGTGCCACCCTCGGTCTCCATGTCAATGTCCACGGTGTTGGGGTGAACGGAGGAGTCATCGCCCGCCTCGATAAACTCGAAGGCCAGGCCCCTCTCGCGCGCGAGCTCAAAGGCATCGCGAATGCGCTCGTCATCGGTGTCAAGCCCGAGGATGCCCGCCACGAGCGCGCGGTCGGTTCCGTGGCCGTGGTAGGTGTGCGCGAAGGAGTTCCAGAGCGTGAAGCGCACGCGGGCGATGCGGCCCTTGAGAAGGGACGCGGCCACGCGCGCGCAGCGCAGGGCACCGGCCGTGTGTGAGGACGACGGGCCCACCATGACGGGGCCCAGCACCTCAAAGGCGGAGGTGGTGGCAAGGGTCTGGGGCTTTGCTGCCATGGGTGCTCCTTCGATGCGCGCTTCTCGGCGTATAGCTTAGCAGGATGGGGCGGAGCGTGAGGGGGCGGGCCGCCCGGAGCCCGCGCCGCGCCACTGTTTCCGTTTGCGCACGTTATTCTCGCCGCGCTCTTTGGGTGGGTACGATACCCAAGTCGTATTGTCTAAACAAGGAGGACCGATGGACCCCACCGAGCTTCTCAAGCTCCTGGGAATCGTCATCGTTGTGGTCGGGTTTGCGCTCAAGCTCGACTCCATCCTCATCATCATGGTGGCGGCCATCGCCACCGCCGTGGTGGGCGGAATGGACCCGGTGGCGTTCCTGGACACGCTCGGCGAGAGCTTTGTCTCAAACCGCAGCATGTGCATCTTCATCATGACGTTTGTGCTCACGGGCACCCTCGAGCGAAACGGCCTGCGCCAGGCTGCGGCGGCGCTCATCCGCAAGCTCAAGAATGCCACGTCGGGCATCATCATCTCCGCCTATGGCCTGGTGCGCGTGGCCTTTGCCGCGTTCAACATCAACTTTGGCGGCGTGGCCGGCTTCATCCGCCCGGTCATCATGCCCATGGCACAGGCGGCCGTGGAGCGCGACGGCAACAAGATCGACGAGAAGCACCTCGAGGAGCTCAAGGCCACCTCTGCCGGCATCGACAACGTTGCGTGGTTCTTTGGCCAGGTGCTCTTTGTGGGCGGCTCGGGAGGCCTGCTCGTGCAGGGCACGCTCGCGGGCCTTGGCTACGACGTGAGCCTCGTCGACCTTGCCGCCGTGCAGATTCCCGTGGCGGTTCTCGCCATGCTCGTGGCGATCGTCTACTACAACCTCCTTGACCGTCGCCTCATGCGCCGACGCTCCCGTGTGATCAAGGCCACGGGCTCCTCGGTCTATGAGGAGGATGGCGCGGCCGGTTCCCCGGCAGCTGCCGAGAGGGACGAGGCCGAGAAGGGCGGTGAGGACGCATGACGGAGTTCATCCAGTTCTTCCAGAGCGCCGACGTGACGCTCTCCGACAAGCTCCTCGAGGTTGCCTACATTGTGATGGGGCTTATCGCCGTCTACGCGGGCGTGCGCAACGCGCAGGACAAGACCAACCCCAAGCGCATGGGCACGGCCATCTTCTGGGTGGTCTGCGGCATGCTCTTCATCGTGGGTCGCTGGGTTCCCAGTACCGTGGCCGGCGCCCTCGTGGTCATCATGGTCGTCCCCGCCATCTGCAAGCAGGTGGGCCGCGGCACCGGTGACGAGCCCACAGCGGAGGAGATGCAGGGCAACTACGAGAAGATCGGCATGAAGCTCTTTGTGCCCGCGCTCTCGCTGGGCGTCATGGCGCTCGTGTTTGCCCTGTTCACCAACATCAGCTCGCTCGTGGGTCTCACCTTTGGCGTGGTGGTGGGCGGCCTCATGCTCTTTGCGTTCTCGCACAAGAACACGCCCACGGTCTTTCTCAACGACACGCGTCGCATGCTTGACGCGGTGGGCCCGCTCTCCATGCTGCCCATTCTGCTTGCGGCGCTCGGCTCGATCTTCACCGCCGCGGGCGTGGGCGACGTCATCTCCCACCTCGTCTCGGGCGTGATCCCGCAGGGCAACCTCGTGGTGGGCATCGTCGTCTACGCGGTGGGCATGGCGATCTTCACCATGGTCATGGGCAACGCCTACGGTGCCATCACGGTGCTCACGGTGGGCATCGGCGCGCCGTTTGTGCTCTCGCTGGGCGCCGACCCCGCGCTCATTGGCTCGGTGGCGCTCACCTGCGGCTTCTGTGGCACGCTCATGACGCCGATGGCGGCGAACTTCAACATCCTCCCCGTGGCCATCCTCGAGATGAAGGACTCCTATGGCGTCATCAAGAAGCAGATTCCCATCGCGCTGATCATGCTCGTGGCGCAGATTGCCTACATGATCGTCATGACCGCCCTCTAGCCAAAACCTGACAAAGGTGACAGGGTAATTTGTCATGATGACAATCTACCCTGTCACCTTTGTCATCACCTTTGTCATCAAAGAAAGGAAGCGATACGAATGAAGGTGCTGGTAACGGGTTTTGAGCCGTTTGGTGGGGCGACCATCAACCCCGCGCTCGAGGCGGTCATGCGCCTGCCGAACGAGATTGCGGGCGCCGAGGTGGTCACCGCGCAGATTCCCGTGGTCTTTGGCAAGGACGCGGCTGCCGTTGCGGCCGCCATCGACGCCGAGCGGCCCGATGTGGTGCTCTGCGTGGGCCAGGCCGGAGGTCGCAGCCACATCACGCCCGAGTTCGTGGGTATCAACTACGCAAACGCGCGCATCCCGGACAACGAGGGCAACCAGCCGGTGGGCCGCCTCGAGGAGGACGGCCCGGACGCCTACTTCGCCACGCTGCCTGTCTTTGCGATGGTGGACGCCGCCCGCGCGGCCGGCGTCCCGGCGGCCGTCTCCTACACGGCCGGCACGTTCTGCTGCAACGAGGTGCTCTACGAGCTGCTCCACACCCTTGCGACGCGCCACCCCGGCGTGCGCGGCGGCTTTGTGCACGTTCCGTACGCCACCGAGCAGGCCGTCACCATGGGAGAGGGCACCGCGTCCATGAGCGTGGACATGATGGTCACGGGCCTCACGGCCATGATCGAGGCGGCGGTCACAGCTTCCGATGACGCCGTTGCGGCAGGGGAGGGCACCGAGCAGTAGGTTCTTCTCGGCACCGGTCCTTCTGTTCCCGCCCGCAGACGTGCGGACCGGTTCCGGCACAATTGATGGGCACCACGTCGGCAAGGGTCCACGCTCTACGGAGTGCGGACCCTTGCCGACACTTGTGGCGAGAAAAATGTCGGCCCGGGTCCACGGCTGCGGTGCGTGGACCCGGGCCGACAAATCTGCCGAGAGGAACGTGGGCTCGCTACAGCGCCATCGCGCGGCCGCGGTCGATGCGGGCGAGGCAGTCCTCGCGGCCCACGAGCGCCATCGTCTCGCCGAGCGGCGGGGAGACCATGTTGCCGCACACGGCCACGCGCACGGCCTGGAAGACCAGGCGCTTCTTCAGGTCGAGCACCTCGGGCAGCGGCTCCAGAGCGGCGTCGATCGCCTCGGCGGTCCAGCCATCCTTCGGCAGGGCGAGAAGCGCCTCGCGCGCGGCGTCAAGCACCGCGCCCATGCCCTCCTTGGCGAGGCCCTTCTCTACGGACTTCTCGTCGTAGACCAGCGTCTCGGCGGTGGCAAAGACGGGCGCGGCCACCGTGACCACGTCCGCGGGGAACTTGGTGCGCGGCTTCACGATGGCGGCCAGGGCGTCGATCCATGCCTCGTCGTACTCCACGCCGCCCTCGACGAGACCGGCCTCGTAGAGCTCGGGCAGCATGACCTCGTCGGCAAACTCGGCGTCGCTCATGGAGCGGATGTACTCCGCCTGGATCCAGTCGAGCTTCTTGGGGTCAAAGGTCGCGGGGTTCTTGGACACGTGGTCGAGCGAGAACTGCGAGGCAAGCACGTCGCGCGGGATGATCGTGGTCTCGCCGTCAAGCGACCAGCCAAGAAGCGCGAGGTAGTTGACAAAGGCGTCCGAGAGGTAGCCCGCGTCGCGGTACTCCTCGACGTTGGTGGCTCCGTGGCGCTTGGAGAGCTTCTTGCCGTCAGCGCCCAGGATCATGGAGATGTGCGCGAAGGTTGGCACGGGCGCGCCCAGGGCCTCGTAGACGATGACCTGGCGCGGGGTGTTGGAGAGGTGGTCGTCGCCGCGGATGACGTGGGTGATGCCCATGGCGGCGTCGTCCACCACGGTGGCGAAGTTGTAGGTGGGGGTGCCGTCGGTGCGCTGGATGACAAAGTCGTCGAGCTCGCGCGCCGCAAAGGTCACGTCGCCGTGGACGGCGTCGCGCACCACCACGTCACCGCGGTCATCGGGCACCTTGATGCGCAGGACGTACGGCTCGCCGGCGGCAATCCGGCGCCGCGCCTCCTCGGGGTCAAGATCGCGGCAGCGGCGCTGGTAGCCCTGGAAGGGGTCCTTGCGCGCCTGCGCCTCCGCGCGGTCGGCGGCAAGCTGCTCGGGCGTGCAGAAGCAGGGGTACGCCTTGCCCTCGTCCCAGAGGCGCTGCGCGGCGTCGCGATACATCTGCGCTCGCTCGGTCTGCTTGTAGGGGCCAAAGTCGCCGCCCACCTCGGGGCCCTCGTCCCAATCCAGCCCCAGCCAGCGCATGGCGCGCAGGATGATCTGGGTGTTCTCCTCGGTGGAGCGCTCGGGGTCCGTGTCGTCGATGCGCAGGATGAAGGTGCCGTGGTTGGCGCGGGCAAAGGCCCAGTTGTAGATTGCGGTGCGCGCGCCGCCCACATGGAGCTTGCCGGTGGGCGAGGGCGCAAAGCGCACGCGAACGGGGGTCTCGGACATGAGGTTCCTCTCCGTGGTTCTTATCGTCACATACGCATCTAGTATACAGCGCTGGCGAGAAGGACGGCGACGTCCCGACGACGTCCGCGTGGTGTCCTGGCGAATTGCGCCCGCGCGGCCTCACATGAGGCGCGTGCTCTCTAGACGACGCTCAAACCACTCGTTCAGGCGGATCACGGGACGGCGCAGCACCAGGCCAAGGAGCAGCGCCGGTACCAGGTAGGCGAGAAGAACGCCCAGCTCGCGCCAGAAGTCTCCGTCCCAGATCCCAAACATCGCCGCGCGCAGGGCGGCCTCACTGTGCACAAACGGCAGCCACGAGTAGACGGCCTGGAACGGCGCGGGCAGCATCTCGGGCGGGAACGTGCCGCCTGAGCCCGCCACCTGGACCACCATGAGCACTACGGCCACGGCCTTGCCCACGTCGCCAAAGGACGCCGTGAGCGAGAAGATCAAATTGACGTAGACGAGCGACGACGCCAGGCACGCAAGTAGCATGAGCCACGGGTGCTCGCACTGAACGCCCAGGTAGAAGAGGTCTCCGCCGCAGATGAGCGCCGCCTGGGCCAGCCCCACGGCAACAAAGAGCACAAGCCGCCCCACGTACGCCTGCGCATGCGTACAGCCTGTCTCCTTGAGCGCTGCCTCGGAGGGCGTTGCGCGCACCAGCGCGGCGAGCACCACCCCGCCGATCCAGATGGCAAGCGTTGTGTAGAAGGGCGCCATCGCCGAGCCGTTGTTCTCAACGGGAAACACCGCCGTGCGCTCTACAGCGACTGGCGCCGCCACAAACTCGGCGAGCCCCTCCGGGCCAGACGCCAGGACCTCCCTCACCTGGCTCGCGTCGCCCGAGTCAAGCGCGGAGCGCAGCCGCTTATGCAGGCCATTGAGCTTCTCGGCCGCCTCGTCCAAGCTGTTTGCGGTATCGTCGAGGTCGCCCTGCGCCCCGGCAAGCCCGTCGCGCGCGTCCTCCGCCGCGGAGCCCACGGCTTCGAGCGTGCCGGCGAGGTTCCCCTCGATCTCGTCCGTCTGCCCGGCGGCCTCGGCCACCTGCCCCGCAAGGCTCCCGAGGCTCCCGCGCACCTCATCGTCGTAGAGCTGCCCCGCGCCGTCCAACGCCGTGCGCGCCTCGTCCACGAGGCCTTTGAGCCGCTCGCGCGCCTCCTTGGCGTCTGCGGCTCCGGCGTCGAGGTCGTCCATCGTCCGGCCCAGCCCGTCAAAGAGGTCGTGCAGCTCAACGAGTGCCTGGTCAACGCGGTCTCGCAGGCCGTCCACACACGCAATCGCGCTGCCAAGCCCCTCACGCACGGGGCTGCCCTCGGGAAGCGTCCCCTCGAGCTCGTGCATGAGGTCGAGCTGCTCCCCAAGCGCGCCGTCCAGCCGCTCGAGCGCATCTACCTGTTCGCCCACGGCGTCCCGCGCGGCGGAGAGGCCCTTTTGGATTCTCGCCTCCTGCGCGCCCGCCACGTCGAGCGCGTCGTCTATCACCGCGTCCACCCCGTCAAGCCCCGCGTCCGCGGACTCGAGCGCACCCGCCACGGACGCCTCTGCGTCGTCTATCGCCGACCCGGCCCCCGCAAGGCCCGACGCCGTCTCGCGGAGCACCTCGCCGGCGTCCACCGCAGGGGAGAGCGCCGCGTCGGCCACCCCCGCTCCGCTGCCCAGAAGCCCGCGCGTCGACTCGAGGAGGTCCGCAAAGTCCCTCACGGAACCTGCCGTTCCGGAGAGCGCGTCGGCAGAGTTCGTCACCGCCGCGTCGAGACGCGCCGCAAGCCCCGTCACCGCGTCGTCGTCAAGCGCGCTGGCGAGCTCCTTGAGGGCGCCCGCGCCAACGGCGCTCACCGCCTCGGCAAATCCGGAGTCGATCTGCGCCATCACGGCCGACGACGCCTTGTCCGTGACTATGGTGGCGATGGCGTTTGCCTTCTCGTTTTGGTAGAAGCGCACCTCGGCACGGACGGGGTCGGCGGAGAAGGTGGTCATCATGTCGCGCGAGAAGTCCGGCGGAATCACCACGGCAGCGTAGTACTCGCCCGAGCGCACGCCCTCTACGGCGTCGGCCTCCGAGGTGACCACGTACCCAATGGAATCAGACCCCCGCAGCTCGGCCACCACGCGCTCGCCCATGTTGACGGTCAGGGGCACCAGCTCCCCGGAGTAGCCCGCGTCCTCGTTTGCAACGGCCACGCGGATGTTGCCCGTGTTGCCGTACGGGTCCCAGCTGCCCGCGATGTTGAACCACGCGTAGAAGGACGGCACGGCAACGATTCCCACAAAGACCACTAGTGCGACGGCGTTTGCCCGCACGTGACGCGCGTCGCGGAGCACGAGCTCCCAGATTCTTCTCATCGAGCCTCGCCTCCCTTCTCGGCCCGCGCGGCATCCTCGGCCAACACGACCAGCTCGTCTTTGCCCATCCGTGCCAGCCCGGCGCGCTCCGCCAGCCGCTCGTGCACGTACTCCAGCCAGATGAGGTACGCGCTCGCGGCAACCAGAGAGACCACCCACAGGCTCAGTAGCAACAGCTTTGCCGGGTGCGCAAAGAGCAGGGCGAGAAGGACCAGCGGCACGGCCAGCAGCGCCACGACACCGCGCCGCACGCGGCGCGGGTACGCCAGCTCAAAGCGCGCGGCCCGGGCAAGGAACGCCTCGCGGTGGGCGGGGGAGGAGGCGAGCGCGTCCACCAGGAGTGCCAGGCGCCCGGCGTCCTTCTCGCCGTCACGCTCGGTCACAAGGAGGTCTGTCTGAGCCATCTTGCGGTCAAAGAGCGCGTTTGCCCCAAGGAGCCTCCTTCTGGCAACCACGCCCAGAAGCAGCGCGGGAACGGCAAAGAGCGCAAGGACGACAAGGTCGCGTGCGTAGTTTGCTCCATAGAAGCCCGCCACCGCCTCGCGCATGGCGCCGATCCCGTAGGTGAAGGGGAGCCACGGCCCCAGGGCCCGGAAGAAGGCGGGCTGCATCTGGATGGGGTAGAGGCCGGA
This sequence comes from Candidatus Olsenella pullicola, assembly GCA_019117265.1. GTDB lineage: Bacteria > Actinomycetota > Coriobacteriia > Coriobacteriales > Atopobiaceae > Thermophilibacter > Thermophilibacter pullicola. The sequence continues at coordinate 30,942 of DXAB01000106.1, read as the reverse complement.
CGCCCCGGGGATCTGCAGCACCACTATCAGCACCGCGAGCGCCTTGCCAACGTGCTTGAGCGCCACGGCGAGCGAGTAGACCACGAACACGTAGACCAGTGACGCCGCCATGCCCGCGAGCACAAACGCAACCGGGGAGACGCACTGGACGCCAAGCGCCAGGTCGCCCATGCAGCACGTCAGGGCCTGTACCTGGCCCAGGAGGGCGAGCAGGAGCCAGCGCCCAAAGAAGGCCCGCGTGGGCGTGACCTCGACGTTGTCCAGCCCCTCGCGGTCCACCTCCAGCTTGTAGATGGCCACGAGCACGAAGCCGCCCACCCATAGCGCGAGGTTGGTGTAGAACGGCGCCACCCCAGAACCGTAGTTGGCAACGGGGAACACCGGCTCGTCAACCATCTGGACCGGCGAGCCCAGCGCCGCGCCCGTGGAGGCGGTGTCGAGGGAGAGGACGTCGTCCACGGCGGGCAGGGCACGGGCGCTCTGCACGGCGGCGAGGTCGTCTTCCAGCGCGCCCATGCGATCGGCGGAGCCCCTCAGGGAGTCGGCGGTGTCCGCCAGGGTCGACTGGCTCTGGGCGAGAAGCGCGTCGAGCTGGCCCAGCCCGGCGTCCGCCTGCTCGATCATCGGCACGAGCGAATCGGTGCCTCCCGCAAGGCGACCTCCCGCGTCCGCGAGGACGTCGAGCGCGGAGGAGAGTTCGGGTGCTGCGCCCGTGGCGAGGTCTGTCCGTAGGGCGTCGAGCGAGCCCGTGCCCGCCTGGACGGCGTCGTTTACCGAGGTGGCGAGCTCGTCAACGCTCTTGGCCCCGTTGCTCACCTCGTTGCTTATCCCCTGGAGCTCGTCGAGGGCGGAAGCCTGTCCGCTGGCAAGCCCCTCGAGAAGCGCCACCTGCTCGTCGAGCGTGGAGACCACCTGCTGCTGGAGGGCGCGCTGCGCGTCGTCGGCGGGCTCGAGGGACGCGATCTCGTCGCGCGCCGCCCTGAGCGACTCCGCCATGCCCGCGACGTCGTTATTTGCCGCCCGCAGACGCGAGAGCGCCGCATCGAGACGCCCTTGGGCCCAGCCCACGTCCCCGGCGATGCGGCCGATGTCCTGGCTCGCCGTCGAAGAGAGCCCGGAGATGGCGGAGGCGCCCTCGCCTAGTCTGTCGTCGAGGTCGCGGGCAAAGGAGCGCAGTCCCTCGCGCGCGCCGGCGAGCGACCCAAGCGCGGAGTCCATCGACGAGGCGAGTCCGCCCGCCGCGTCCGCTGTGGCGGAGAGCGTCTTACGCGCGCGACCCACGGCCTCGCGCGCCACACCCACGGTCCCGTCCGCGTCCTCGAGGGAGTCCGCCAGGTCGTCGAGGCGACCCTGCGTGGCGCGGAGGCTCTTCAGCGCGGACGACCTCGCCCCGTCGACATCTCCCACAGCGGACCCCACCGCACCCTGGAGCCTCTGGGTGACGGTCTCCCCGGCGAGCGACACAAACTGCCCGGCGATCTGGTCCTCGAGCGTGGTCGCCCCCGTGTCCGTCACCTTGGGTGCCACCGCGTTGGCCTTCTCGTTGACGTAGTAGCCAATGCGGGCCTGCGTGGGGTGGCCGTCTAGCACGCCCGCAAGGGACGAGGTGAAGTCGGGCGGTATGACAAAGGCGGCGTAGTAGCGGCCGGCACGGACGCCCTCGAGCGCCGCGTCCTGGTCCACGAAGGTCCACCCGAGCTGGTGGTTCTCCTCGAGCTTCTCCCTTACCATGTCGCCGGCGTTGACCTCTCCCATTCCGGGGACCTCAGCGCCGCGGTCCTCCACGACTACAGCCACGGGAACGGTGGAGGTGTTCTGATACGGGTCCCAGTTGGCCAGGATGTTCACCCACGCGTAAAGCGCGGGGACGAGGCAGACCCCAACCGCCACCACCAGGGCGACGGGGCTTGCCGCCAGGCGTTTGAGGTCGCGGCCCAGGATGCGCGCGATGGTTTTCATGAGAGCTCCCTTGAGCGAGACGTATTACATGTTCAATGGCTCAAGAGGTACCCTGCGAGACGAGTTTTATTCAGGAGTCCAATAATTTTGAGCCAAGTTCAAAATTGCTGAATGGATGCTAAGATTAACGCGTCGGCACGACAGTACCCGGCAACGCGGCACAGTAGCACCCGGCAACACGGCACGGGGGAACGGAGAAGGACATGGCGGCAAGGACCGGCACGGCAACGCCCAAGAGCGCGGCCACGCGCGAGAAGATCATGGTTGCTGCGACCTCCCTCATGGCGGAGCGCGGCTCGGCGGACTTTCAGATGACGGAGGTCTCCGCCCGCTGCGGCATGTCCAAGGGCTCGCTCTACTACTACTTCTCCGACCGCGCGGAGCTCGTTCGCGCGGTGCTGGACCGCGCGGTAGACGACCTGGTGGCGAGCGTCGAGAGGATCGTCTCCACGGCGCCCTCCGCGGCGGACTCCATCGCCGGTCTGCTCGATGCCCTCGCTGAGGCCACGCGCCCGGGAGGCCCGCTCATGCTGGCGGTTGCCGGGGCGGGTGCCGGATCCGCGCCGGTCGAGGGGCCGCGCCTCGCGCGCATAGTGGACGTGCTCGAGGCCCAGATCGAGCGCGCAAAGGTGGAGGGGCTCGTGCGCCCCGAGGTCAACGCGCGCCTCGCCGCGGCGGCGGTCGCGGGTGCCTTCCTGGTTTTTGAGCGGGTGGACGTGCGGGCAACCGCCGAGGACGTCCTGGGCCTCGCACTCTGCGGGATCGGGACCGATGCCGGGCGGGAGAGGTTTGCGGGCGCGGGCTTGAGTGCGGCGGCGGGGGCCGACGCCTAGGCGACCGCCTCGCCTGCGGTGGACTCGCGAACGATCAGCTCCGTCTCGAGGACCATCGAGCGCGATCCCAGCTCGTTTCCGGTGAGAAGGTCGATGAGGATCCTGCAGGCGGAGTAGCCCATGCGGTAGCGCGGCTGGTTGACCGTGGTGAGCGTGGGCGTGAGCATCGTGGAGAGCTCGGCGTTGTCAAAGCCCACGACCTTGAGGTCGCGCGGGATCTCTATGCCGGTGGTGTGGGCCGCGCGGACAACCGCCGCGCCAAAGGTGTCCGAGACGGCAAAGATGCCGTCGGGGACCTCGCCGGAGTCAAAGAGGTGCGTGAGTGCGGAGTAGGCGAGCGCGTAGCTGTTGTCTGGGATCTGCAGGATCCAGCCGGGAAGCACTTGCACGTCGCTTCTTGCCGTGGTGTCGAGAAACCCCTCGAGGCGCTCGCGGGAGAACTTGAACTCGTTGGAGCCCGCCACGATGGCGAGACGCTTGCACCCGCAGGAGATGAGGTGCTCCGTCGCCCTTCTCGCCGCCAGGTGGTCGTCGATGGTGACGTAGGGCGCGTCAACGTCCGCGCGGCTCTCTGCGCACTGAACGAGGGGCACTACGGCCTCGACCGCCTGGATGGCCCGTGCGGAAAGGGGAGAGGTGGTGATGACGCCGCTCGTGCCGCAGCGACGCAGCATCGAGCAAAACGAGCGGGCGGTCTCGTTGGTGATGTTGTCCCAGGAGATGAGCGTGTCGTAGCCTGCGTTGTTCGCGGCAACGCGCACGCCGTGGACGATCTCGCTGTAAAAGGGGTTGTCGAGCCAGGGGAGGTTGACCACCACGAGCCCGCGGCAGTCCGGGGACCCCTCGCGATACTGATCGACCGGGCCGCCGTAGCCGAGGTTGCGGATACTCGAGTTGATGCGTCCGAGCGTCCGATCGTTGACGAGCTCGGGATGGTTGAGCGCGCGCGACACCGTGGCGGGGGAGACCCCGGCGCTCTCGGCGATCTGCGCGATGGTGACCCTTCTGTTGACGGCCATGGGGCCCCTTCCACGTGCTCGCTGGCGCTCCCGCCGGTCCTTCTCATCAGTATATTATGAACGGGCCCGGCCGAAGCGCTCCTAAACAGCCTCAATGAAAGAATCTTTCATAAGAGGGGATGAGCGCGAGCATCCGTCGGCAAGTGGTAGCAAATGCAATTTCACCGGCAAAAACCTAACGTTCGGGGAATATCCGCGGCTCGTGGAATGAAAACCTCATAGCATCGGGGATGAAAGATATACCGCATTACGAATGAAAACTCGTTTCAGCCAGCGGGACGGGGCGTCCGACGCCCCAGACGAGGAGGTCGCAATGGTCAGGATTGGCGTCATCGGCTGCGGCAAGATCTCTCAGGTCCGTCACATCCCCGAGTACGAGGCAAACCCCAACGCCCAGCTCGTCGGCCTCTTTGACATGAACGTCGAGCGCGCCCGCGCGCTTGCGGCCGAGCACGACTGCCGTGCCTATGGCACCCTCGAGGACCTTCTCGCCGACCCCGAGATTGACGCCGTGAGCGTCTGCACCTCCAACGCCACGCACGCCGAGAGCACGATCGCCGCGCTCAAAGCCGGCAAGCACGTGCTGTGCGAGAAGCCCATGGCCATCACGATTGAGGAGTGCGAGGCCATGGTCGCCGCCGCGCGCGAGGCCGGCCTCAAGCTCATGATCGACCAGAACCAGCGCTTTGCCCGCGCGCATGTCCGCGCCAAGGAGCTTCTCGAAGCAGGCAAGATCGGCGACGTGCTCACCTTCCGCACCACCTTTGGCCACGGCGGCCCCGAGACCTGGAGCGTTGACCCCGGCACCGCGAGCTGGTTCTTTGACCCCAAGCGCGCCGCGATGGGCGCCATGGCCGACCTTGGTGTCCACAAGACCGACCTCGTGCAGTGGCTCATCGGCCAGAGGGTCGTTTCTGCCACGGCCAAGGTGGCCACGCTCGACAAGCGCGACGCCGAGGGCAACCTTGTGGGGGTGGACGACAACGCCCTGGTCATCTACACGATGGACGGCGGCGCCATGGGCACCATGACCGCGAGCTGGACCTACTACGGCCCCGAGGACAACTCCACGGTCCTCTACGGCACCAAGGGCATCATGCGCATCTACGCCGACCCGGCCCACTCGATCGAGGTCGACCTCAAGTGCGGCGAGACCGAGTACTACGACGTCGAGGCCATCCAGACCAACGACAACCAGACCGCCTCGGGTGTTATCGACGTGTTCGTGGACTGCCTCGAGCGCGACGTCGAGCCGGCGGTCTCCGGCGAGAGCGTGCTCGCCGCCATGCGCGCGGTCTTTGCCAGCGTGGAGTCCAGCAAGACGGGAAAGACGATTCAGATTGCGCAGGACTAGGTCCTGCCGTCGCAAGAGACAAGGAGCAAGACCATGAAGATGGGATTCATCACGTCGCTGTTTGACGGCTGGACCTACGAGGAGATGATCGACGAGGTCGCTCGCCTGGGCATTGAGTGCGTGGAGGTCGCGGCGTGGCCCAAGGGCAAGGCCGAGCGCAAGTACGGTGGCGTGACCCACATCGAGGCCGAGCGCGTGCTCGAGGACGACGCCTATGCCCAGCAACTACTCGACTACGCTGCCAAGAAGAACGTGCGCATCTGCGCCATCGCCTACTACCCCAACAACCTCGACCCCGACCTCGAGCGTCGTCGCACCTTCAACGACCACCTTGTGGCCTGCATCCACGCCGCCGCCAAGCTCGGCGTGCCCAAGGTGACGACCTTCATTGGCCGCGTGACAAACAAGACTTTCGAGGAGAACCTCGAGATCGCCCGCGAGGTCTGGACTCCCATCCTCAAGGTCGCCGAGGACGAGGGCATCCTCGTGTGCATCGAGAACTGCCCGATGCTCTTTGACGCCTCCAACTGGCCTGGAGGCCAGAACATCATGACCACGCCCGCCAACTGGGAACGCGTCTTCGAGGTGCTGCCGAGCAAGAACCTCGGCCTTGCCCTCGACCCGAGTCACTTTGTCTGGCAGATGATCGACTGCTCCGCTGCCATCCGCGAGTTTGCCAACAAGATCTTCCACGTGCACTTCAAGGACATCAAGCTCAAGCGCGAGGAGCTTGCCCGCCGCGGCGTCATGGCCTATCCGCTCGACATCATGGACCCCAAGGTTCCGGGCTACGGCGACGTTGACTGGGCAGAGTTTGTCTCCCAGCTCTCGATGGTGGGCTACGACGGCGACTGCTGCCTCGAGATCGAGGACCGCTTCTTCGAGGGCAGCCGCGAGCGCCTTGTCCAGAGCGTAGAGCTTGCCAAGCGCTACATGGACCAGTTTGTGATCTAGCAGGAGGGCGCCTGCGCGCCAGGGGAGAGGGAACATCCCGCCCTCACAGGGAACGGGCGGGTACCGATAGGGAAGCTATTGGAAGCAAGAGGAAGGAACCGCTATGTCCAACATCTCGCGTCGCACGTTCCTGGCAGGCTCGAGCGCCTCGCTGCTCGCGGTCTTTCTGGGCGGCTGCTCCGGCTCCAACGAGCCCGCGGCCGATGGTGAGGGCACCGAGGCCGCTGCCGGCGGTCACATCTACGTGCTGACCGCCTCGCCCGACCACGGCTGGACCGGCCAGGTCGGCGTGTTTGCCCAGGAGAAGGTCGACGAGGTCAACGCTGCCGGCACCTACACCGCCGAGCTTCAGACCGCCGGTGCCGCCGCCGACCAGATCGCCCAGGTTGAGGACATCCTCGCTGGCGACCTCTCCAGCGTTGCGGGTATTGTCATCCAGCCGCTCGACGACACCGTCCAGTCCGCCATCCAGCAGATCGTTGACGCTGGCGTTGCCTACGTCGCGTTTGACCGCATCATCGAGGCCGTCCAGGACTCCGCCGTCGCCAACGTCAAGGGCGACAACTCCGGCATCGGCGCCGGCTCCGCCGCCTACTTCGTCGAGAACGGCATGAAGCCGGGCGACGCCGTCTACATCTACCAGGGCGACACCTCCTCCGTCACCACCCTGCGCGACAACGGCTTCACCGACTACCTGCTCGGCAACCTCGAGTTTGACGGCGCCACCGTGCCCGGGGACGCCAAGTGGACCCAGGAGCAGATCGACTCCGCCATCACCAAGTCCGGCGCCATGAACTGGAGCCGCTCCGACACCAAGGCCGCCTTCGAGGCCCTTCTGGGCGACGAGGCCAACGCCTCCATCAAGTGGTGGTACGCCGAGGACGACGAGCTTGCCATGGGCATCCTCGAGGCCCTCAACGGCGGCGGCATCTCCGACTCCGCCAAGGAGGCCTTCTACGCCACCAAGCCCTTCATCACCGGCTGCGGCGGCCTGCAGGAGTACTACGACGTCATCTCTGGTGAGTCCTACACCGACATCACCGCCAACCTCGGTGGCGTCATGTCCACCACCTACTCGCCGTCCATGATCCAGACCGCCATCCAGGACATGGTCGACCACCTCGACGGCAAGGAGGTCCCGCAGGACCACGTCATCGCCTGCGAGAACGTCACCGCCGAGAACGTTGCCGACTACGTTGGCTTTGAGTAGGGCCTAGTCCCCGTCACCCGCCCGCCCGATCCTGGGGCGGGCGGGTGCCCTCGCGCGCCCTCGCCAGATCGGTGCCGCATCTGGCGAGCGCACCTGAGCGGGCGACGCGTCCCACCCGTTGCCCATACCGCACGGCTGCGTCAAGAAAGGAGCGCCATGGAACTTCTTGCCATGAGCGGCATCCGCAAGGCCTTTAGCGGCGTTCCCGTCCTAAATGGCGTCGACCTGCGCGTGGGGCGCGGGGAGATTCACGCCCTGCTAGGTGAGAACGGCGCCGGCAAGTCAACGCTCATGAACATCCTCACCGGCTCGTACACAGCCGATGTCGGCACCGTCATCTTTGACGGTGCCGACATCACCGGCGCCTCGATCAAGGCGGTCGAGAAGGCCGGCATCGCCTTTGTGCACCAGGAGCTCAACCTCTTCAACGACCTTCTGGCCTACGAGAACATCTTCTTGGGCCAGGAGGAGACGGGCCCGCTCTTCTCGCTCAAGAAGAAGAGCATGGTTGCCAAGGCTCGCGAGCTCTTTGAGCGCCTGGGCGTGGACATCGACCCCATGGCGCTGGTGGCGGACCTCAAGCAGAGCCAGAAGCAGCTCCTTGAGATCAGCCGTGCTCTCTTCTTCAACGCCAAGCTGCTCATCCTGGACGAGCCCACCACGGCGCTCAACACGGCCGAGGTGGAGCACCTGTTCAAGATAGTGCGCAACCTGCGCGACCAGGGGACGTCGTTCATCTTCATCTCGCACAAGATGCCCGAGGTCTTTGCGCTCTGCGACACCTACACCGTGCTTCGCAACGGCACCTTTGTGGGTCAGGGTCGCATTGCGGATACCACGCCGCGCGAGGTCACGGGCATGATGGTGGGTGCCACGATCTCCGAGCGCGGTGCCTACGAGCCTCGCGAGACGGGCGAGGTCGTGCTCTCGCTCGACCACTACAGCGGTCCCGGCTTTGCCGACGTCTCCCTCGAGGTTTGTCGCGGCCAGGTCATTGGTCTCACCGGCCTCATGGGCTGCGGCAGCACCGAGCTCATGCAGTGCCTCTTTGGCATCACGCACCCCACCGGCGGCACGGCTGAGGTGCTCGGCAGGAGGCTCCACGGCGGGTCGATCCACGAGGCCATGAAGGCGGGCGTTGCCATGCTGCCCTCCGACCGCAAGGAGAACTCCGTCGTGCCGGACATGTCGCTTCTGGAGAACATGTACCTCTCCGAGCACGTGCTCTCCGCAAGGAGCTTTGCCATCAACAGAGGCAAGGAGCAGGAGCGCTTTGACCACTACAAGAAGCTGCTGAGCATCAAGGCAAACTCGAGCGCGGACAGCGTGCTGTCCCTCTCCGGCGGCAACCAGCAGAAGGTCTTCATGGCGCGCTGGCTCAACACCGACGCCGAGCTGCTGCTCTTTGACAACCCTACACAGGGAATCGACGTGGGCGCCAAGGTGGAGATCTACCACCTGATCCTGGGGCTTGCGCGCGGCGGCAAGACCGTGATCATCAACACCCTGGAGATCCCGGAGCTTCGCGAGGTCGCCGACGTGTGCTACGTGCTCTACGAGGGCCGTATCGTCAAGCGCCTTGAGCACGACGAGATTGACGAGCAGACGGTCATGCTCTACTCCACAAACTCCGTGAGCGACGACGTTTCCGCCTGAGAAGAATGAGTGAGGTGCATCCACAGTGAACGAGAACCCTTCAACCAAGACGGCGGGTCTGGCGAGCGCGCTCGGGGTCGTCAAGCGCTACAGCTTTGTATTGGTGTTTCTCGCCATCCTCGTTGTGTACGCGATCGCCAACGGCGGTCTTACCCTTAACGCCGCCATGAACGTCCTGCGCCACAGCGCGGTCATTGGTACAATCGCCATTGGCATGGGCATCGTGTGCCTCACCGGCGAGATCGACCTCTCCGTGGGCTCGATGCTCGCGCTCGTGGCGGGCTTCTCCGTCGTGGTGTTCAACATGACGGGCTCGATTCCGCTGACGCTGCTGTTTGCCCTCGTGTTTGGTGCGGCGTGCGGCCTTGTGAACGGCTTTCTGGTGGGCGTCGTGCAGATGCCGGCCTTCATCGTGACGCTCGCGACGATGCTCATCTACCGTTCCGTTGCGCAGTACGCCTGCCAGCACCTGCCCGGCGAGCTCATCGGCAACGGCAGCTCGGTGTACCGCATGTCCAACGAGATCGCGTCCTACGACGCGCTCTACACCTTTGGCAACGCGCGCGTGGCGGGCGTGCCCATCGTGGGCATTGTGATGGTGCTCATGGTGGTGGTCTTTGTATACCTGTGCTCGTCCACCAAGTTTGGCAAGAAGATTTACGCCGTGGGATCCAACGCCAAGGCGGCGCACCTCGCGGGCATCTCCGTGCCGCTCATGAAGACCCTCGTCTTCACCATCGCCGGCGCGCTCGTTGGCCTTTCCGCGTTCGTGTGGGTGGCGATGAACGCCTCTGCCGACCCGGCGACCACGGGCACGAGCTACGAGATGTACGCCATCGCCTCGGTGGTGCTCGGCGGCATCAGCATGAGCGGCGGACGCGGTCGTATGATCGGCGTGCTGTTTGGTGCGATGTCCTACGACGTCATCGACAAGATCATCATCGCGCTCAAGATGGACGCGCTCATCCAGGACACCATCAAGGGCGTCATCCTCATCATCGTCATCATGATTCAGGTGGCAGGGCCACAGCTCAAGGAGTTCTTCGGCCGCCACAAGGGGTCCGGGGCAAAGTAACCCTGCGTGACCCGGATGTGCCCCGCGGGCCTCTTCAAGAGCTCGTCGCGTGGGTTAGCGTCTCCTTCCTCCCACCCCTCCCTTGGCCTTGCCGGGGGAGGGGTGCCCATTGACTGATCTCCTTACTCTCGCTGCTTGCCGCCCGCTGCCTGCAGGCGAATGCGAGGGACTTTGTGGGGAATGGCCTTTGACCCGTTACGCGCAGCCGGTGCGGGTAGGATAAGAGGGCTTTGTCGCATGCCCGACGGAATGGTAACGGCCGTCGGGGAAACCGCCTAAGGAGTGACTCACATGCAAGACACCTCTCGTTCCACCAGCGCCGCACCCCGCAACTACCTCTTCACTTCGGAGAGCGTGACGGAGGGGCACCCCGACAAGATCTGCGACCAGGTCTCCGACGCCATCCTAGACGCGCTCCTGACCAAGGAGGCGCAGCTCCAGGCCGAGGGCTACGTTGCGCCCAACGGCACCCCCGCCAACGTGGACAACGTGCGCTGCGCGTGCGAGACCTTTGTGACCACGGGTACCGTCGTCGTGGCCGGCGAGGTCCGCACCGAGGCCTACCTTGACGTTCAGGCGATCGCGCGCGACGTGATCCGCCGCATTGGCTACGACCGCGCCAAGTACGGCTTTGATGCCGAGACCTGCGGCGTCATCAACATGATCCACGAGCAGAGCCCCGACATCGCGCAGGGCGTGGACGAGTCCTTTGACGTGCAGGCGGGCCGCACCACCGACCCGCTCGATCTCATCGGAGCGGGCGACCAGGGCATGATGTTCGGCTATGCCACTGACGAGACCTCGGTCTACATGCCCATGCCGCACTACCTCGCCTCCCGCATGGCCGAGCGCCTAGCCACCGTGCGCAAGGACGGCACGGTGCCGTACCTGCGCCCGGACGGCAAGACTCAGGTGACCGTGCGCTACGAGGACGACAGCCCCGTGGAGGTCACGGCCATTGTGGTCTCCACGCAGCACGACGCGGCGGTGGCCGACATGGACCGCGTGCGCGAGGACATGGTCGAGCACGTCATTGCGCCGGTCCTGAACGCTGAGGGCATTGCCTGGAACAACGCCACCATCTACGTGAACCCCACCGGGCGCTTTGTGGTGGGCGGCCCCATGGGCGACACGGGCCTCACCGGCCGCAAGATCATCGTGGACACCTACGGCGGCATGGGCCGTCACGGCGGCGGGTGCTTCTCCGGCAAGGACTGCACCAAGGTGGACCGCTCCGCAGCATACGCTGCGCGCTGGGTGGCCAAGAACGTGGTGGCCGCGGGCCTCGCGCACCGCTGCGAGGTGGAGCTTGCCTACGCCATCGGCGTCTCCCACCCGCTCTCCGTGATGGTGGACACCTTCGGCACGGGGGCGGTTGCTGACTCCGTTATCGAGAAGGCCGTCGAGCAGGTCTTTGATCTGCGTCCCGGTGCCATCATCCGCGACCTCGACCTCCGTCGCCCCATCTACGAGAAGACCGCGGCCTATGGTCACTTTGGTCGCGAGCTGCCGGAGTTCACCTGGGAGCGCACGGACCGCGTGGACGAGCTGCTCGCCGCGGTGGACAAGCTTGGATAATATATGATGAGAGGTGACGGACCCTCTTCATCATTGCGGGAATGGGCGGGCAGGCGTGTACGACGAGGATAGCCACGAGAAGGACAGCGAGCTCAAGGGTGCTCACTTTACGGTGAGGCTGCCCGGAGACCGGGAGTATCTCGAGGGCTCCTCCGTCCGTCCCGCCCATCTGGATGACGAGGCCGCGCGCAGCCTTGCCTCGGGTGCCGTTGGGATGACGCCCGCGCTCATACGCGAGGATTCGGGCGAGGGCGGCGAGAAGGACTCCGTGGCCGAGAAGCACGTCGACGCGGGGCCACGGTCGGAATCGAGGCCAGAACCGGAGCCGGAATCTGCCCCGAGCCCCGAGCCCGCCCCCGCACATGCCGCGTCCCACAGGACCTCTCACGCCCCGGCCCACGCGGCGGCGCATCGGGGCAATCCGCTCGCGCGTCTCTCGCTTCCCGCCAAGGTCCTTCTCGGGCTTGCCGCGGTTCTCGTGGTCGTAATCGTTGCCGGTATGGCGTGGGTGTCGAGCCTCAACGCTACGATGGGCATTGCCGGAGAGGACCGCGAGGAGCTCAACGCCGCCCTCGCGTCGTCCGAGTCGGCCGTAACCGAGCCCTTCTACGTGCTGCTCATTGGGTCTGACGCCCGCAAGAACGATACGGTCTCGCGCTCGGACACCATCATGCTCGCGCGCGTGGACATCGCCGAGGCCACGGTGTCGCTCGTCTCCATCCCGCGTGACACGATGATCTACACCGAGGGTGGCTACGTCGACAAGATCAACTCCGCCTACAACAACGGCCCGGCGGCAACGGTGCGCGCCGTCTCGGAGTTTTGCGGCGTGAACATCACGCACTACGTTGAGGTTGACTTCAACGGGGTGAAGGACGTGGTGGACGCCCTGGGCGGCATCACGGTGGACGTGCCCGAGGACATTGACGACTACAAGGCCAAGCTCACGCTCTCTGCCGGCGAGCAGGTCCTCGACGGCGCCACGGCCCTCAAGTACGCCCGCGCCCGCTACGACGTCACCGGCGGGGACTTTGGCCGCGTGCGCGCCCAGCGCCAGGTGGTGGAGGCCATCGCGCGCAAGGTCCTGGCGAGCAGCCCTATGGAGCTTCCCGGCGTGGTCACGGAGCTTGCCGAGTCCATCACGACGGACCTCTCCGTTACTGACATCATCTCCTATGCCCTCGCGATCCAGCAGAGCGAGGACGGGCTCACGATTTACTCCGCCACCGTCCCGAGCTACGGCTACGAGCAGGGCGGCGTCTCCTACGTGGGCACGGAGTTCGACGAGTGGCGCGCGATGATGCAGCGCATGGACGCCGGGCTTGACCCTGCGGACGAGTCCGCGGCCATCCCTGCCGAGCAGCTCGAGGACGAGCGGCTGGGCGCCGCCACCAACTGCGCGGCGCCGCGAGACTACTACTATCTCGCCGAGATCTCCGGCTTTACGAGCGAGGACGTCGCCCAGGCGGGTGTCGACAAGCCCGGGCAGCAGAACGCCCACCCCAACGAGCTCTTGCGGTAGGTGGGCCTATGTCCCGCTTCTACCTCTCGGAGCGCGGCAACGCCGCAAACGAGGACTTTGCCTATGCGGCAGGCGTGCCCGGCGGCTCGTACGGCCTGGTCATTGACGGGGCAACGGGCCTTGTTGACCTACCGCTCGTCTCTGGGGACTTTGCCACCAACGCTCAGTGGTTCTCGCACGTGGTCGGCGGGCGCGTCTGCCGCTTGCTCGAGCTCGGGAGGGCTCCGGGGGAGGCGCTCGCTGCGGCGGTGGAAGCGGCGCGCGTGGAGTTGGAGGCGGCGCTTGGGTGCGAGGTGGAAAGCCTCGAGGCGGCCGCCGTGCCCTCGGCCACGCTCGCGCTCGCCGTAAGGCGCGGCCGAGAGCTCGAGCTCTGGGGCCTCGCGGACTCGCCGCTCGTGGTGCTGATGCGCTCGGGCGAGCTCGTGATCTCCACCGATGAGGTGCTCGAGAGCCTCGATGACGCGGCGGTGGCGCTCATGGTTGAGCGCTCTGCCGGGCGCGGCCTCTCGGCTGTCGAGAAGCGCGCGCTGGTGCGCGACGAGGTCATTGCCAACCGGCAGATGAGAAACGTCGAGGGTGGCTACTGGTGCCTGGACCCAACGGGGGAGGGTCTCTCCCACGCGCGGAGGCTCACGCTGCCGGCGTCGGACGTGGCTGCCGTGGCGGGCATGAGCGACGGCTTCTTCCGCGCGTTCGGCCAGTACGGGATGGCTGGTCTTGGCGAGTGGATGGCGGGCGCCACGCACTTCTCGGCCCTCTTGCTCTGCGACCGGATGCGCGTGCTCGAGACGGCGGATGCGTCGCTCGAGCGCTTCCCGCGCATGAAGGTCGGGGACGACGCGAGCGTGTTTTGGATGGGGGAGTGACTGACCCGCCGCGTGTCCCAAAGCAGCCACTTTTGCGCTGGGGAGGGCCCGCGCGTTGCCGGGGACGGCCAATCCGTTGCCTCATGGCCGGTTTTGGGCAAAACCTTTTATTTTGTCTCCCTGAGCTCCTTCGCACGCCCTTCTCGGCTGCCAAGGAGCCGCAGGTAGGGATATCCGTCTCTATCGGGGGCCTCCCTTTTGCATCAAACAATTTGCCCAAAACCCGCCCTCCTCGCGCAAGCGCATCAAACCTTTTGCCCAATTCCTCCCCGGGCGCGCGGGGCGGCGAGAATCGCGTGGGGCGGCAAGAGGGGCGAGCCGCTGGCGGGTACAATAGTCCGTCAGAAGACGACGAGAAGAACGGAGGGCCTCATGCGCTACGCGAGCGTCGTGCTCGACATACCAACGCGCTCGCTGGACGGCGCGTTTGAGTACGCCATCCCGCCCGAGCTGGAGCGCGAGGTCACTACGGGTGCCACCGTGCTCGTGTCCTTCTCGCGCCGCGTCGCGGTGGGCTACGTGGTGGCAACCTCCCCGGTGCCCCCGGCCGGCCTGAGCCCAGAGAGGATCAACCCCATCGAGCAGGTCCTCGCGCCGCCCGCCTTTGATGACGTTGCCGCCGGCCTCGCGGCGTGGATTGCGCGCGAGTACGCCTGCACGCTCCCGGACGCCATCCGCCCCTTCCTGGCCCCCGGCCAGAAGGTCAAGGTCACGCGCTCCGCGCCTGATGCCCCCTGGGAGCTCCAAAACGAGCGCGCGGGCGCCGTCGACGCGCGTTGGGCGGCGCTCGCCCCCGCGGCAAACGACTACGCCCCGGCTCGCAGCGCATCGCGCCAGCGCGCCGTGATCGAGGCCCTGCGCGAGGGCCCGCAGCGCGTCTCCGAGCTCTCCGCCACCATTCCCGGAGCCGCCTCCGCGGTGAGCGCCCTCGAGAGGCGCGGCGTCGTTGTCGTGGAGACCCGTCGGCAGTTTCGCGGCGGCGAGAAGACCACGCTCTCCTCGGCTGTTGCTCCGCGCCCGGAGCACCTCACCGCCGGTCAGCGCGCCGCCCTTGACGCCATCGACGCGGCGCGGGTTGCCGGACGCGGCGACGTGGTGCTCGTCGACGGCGTCACCGGCTCCGGCAAGACCGAGGTCTACCTTGCCGCCATCGAACACGCGCTCGCGCAGGGCAAAGGAGCGCTCGTCCTCGTCCCGGAGATCTCCCTCACGGCCCAGACCGTGGGGCGCTTCCGCAGCCGCTTTGGCGATAACGTGGCCGTGCTCCACAGCCGCCTTTCCACCGGCGAGCGCTTCGACCAGTGGGATCTTGTGCGCACCGGGCGCGCCCACGTGGTGGTCGGCGCCCGCTCGGCGCTCTTTGCGCCGCTCGAGAACCCGGGCCTCATCATCATCGACGAAGAGCACGAGGGCTCCTACAAGCAGGACAAGTCGCCCCGCTACCACGCCCGAGAGGTGGCCGCCGAGCTCGCTCGCGCCCGTGGCGCCGCGCTCGTCCTGGGATCTGCCACGCCCTCGCTCGAGAGCCTCCAGCGCTGCCACGCCGGCTCCTTCCGCGGTGCCACCTGGACGCGCGTGGAGATGCCGGAGCGCCCGGGCTGCTCCGTTCTGCCGCGCGTCACCGTGGTAGACATGGCGGAGCAGTTCCGCGGCGGCGGGCGCGGGGTCTTCTCGGCGCCCTTGGCCGAGGCGCTGCGCGGGGTGGCGGCTCGCCGCGAGAAGGCCGTGCTGCTGCTCAACCGCCGAGGCTTTGCGAACTTCCTCATGTGCCGCGAGTGCGGCTGCGTGCCCGAATGCCCGCACTGCTCCACGGCGCTCACCTACCACGAGCGCGGCCACATGCTCGCCTGCCACAGCTGCGGGCGCAGCTGGCCGGTGCGCGCCTATCCGGACCCCTCAACCGCCTGCCCCAACTGCGGGAGCCGCTACCTCGCGGCCTTTGGCGTGGGCACGCAGCGCGTGGAGGACGAGCTCTCCATGCTCCTGCCGCCGGACGTGGAGATCATTCGCATGGACGCGGACACCACGCGCGCCAAGGGCGCCCACCAGCGCCTGCTCGAGCGCTTTGACGCCGCGGAGTGCGCCGTGCTCGTGGGCACCCAGATGATCGCCAAGGGGCTCGACTTCCCGGAGGTCACGCTCGTGGGCGTGATCAACGCGGACACCATGCTCAAGCTGCCCGACTTTCGTGCCACGGAGCGCACTTACGACCTCCTGGAGCAGGTCGCCGGCCGCGCGGGCCGCGGCGAGCGCCCGGGCGAGGTCATCGTCCAGACGTACTGGGCCACGCATCCCGCCATGCGGGCGGTGGCCGCTCACGACCGCTCCGTCTTTCTCAATGCGGAGCTTGCCGAGCGCGCGGAGTCCGGCTACCCGCCGTTCAGCCGTCTGGCAAACGTCATCGTGTGGGGACGCAGCGAGAGGGACGTGCGGGCCGTGACCGACGAGCTCGCCGTCTCGGTGCGCGATCGCGTGGGGACCGCGCCCGGCTGGGAGGTTATGGGCCCGGCGGACTGCGTGAAGGCCCGCGTGAAGGACCAGACCCGCCGTCACCTCATGGTGAAGGCCCCGGTTGACGCGGACGTGGGCGCACTTCTCGGCGCGTGCGTCGCAGGGCTCGCGCGCCGCGCGGGTAGTAACATTGCAGTGGACATAGACGCCTACGACATGATGTAGGCACGACGCGCGGGAGAAGAAAGCCCGCCAGAAGGAGGACCATGAACGAGCTCAAGGAGATCGTGCTCTCGCCGGACCCGCGCCTTGCGCGGGAGTGCGAGCCCATCGAGACCATTGACGACGAGGTGCGCGCCCTGGCCAAGCGCATGCTCAAGATCATGTACGCAGCCGACGGCTGCGGCCTGGCCGGCCCCCAGATCGGCGAGATGCGCCAGATCGTGGTGATTGACGTGGACTGGTCAGGCAAGGGCTCCAAGAAGAACCCGTACGTGCTTATCAACCCGCGCGTCGTCACGGCGGACGGCCCCGAGAAGGAGGGCTCGGAGGGGTGCCTCTCCTTCCCGGGCGTGAGCGTGCGCGTCAGGCGCCCGAGCCACGTGGTGGTGCAGGCGAGAAACCTCGACGGCGACCTCATGCAGTACGAGGCCGCGGACAACCTCATGGCGGTGTGCCTGCAGCACGAGATCGACCACGTCCACGGGGTCACGATGTTCGACCACCTGGCGCCGATGGCCCGCGCCGAGGCGGAGCGCGAGTACGAGGCCGCGCTCGCCGCGGGCGCGCTTCCGGGCGAGACCGAGGTCGTCGAGTAGGGAGGCCGCGATGCCCAATTCCAAGCTGCGCGTCGTCTTCATGGGGACGCCGGAGTTTGCCGTCCCCTCGCTCGAGGCGCTCGCCGAGCGCTGTGACGTTGCGCTCGTTCTTACGCGACCCGACGCCGTGCGCGGCCGCGGCCGCACCCTCGTGCCCTCACCGGTGAAGGCCCGCGCCCTCGAGCTGGGCATTCCCGTGATGGAGGCCTCGCGCGTGACGCCAGAGGTCGAGGAGGCGCTCCGAGCCGCCGGGGCGGACGTCTTCTGCGTTGCCGCCTTCGGCTGCATCCTGCCCGACGCGGTGCTCGCGATGGCGCCGGGCGGGTGCGTGAACGTGCACGCCTCGCTGCTGCCGCGCTGGCGCGGCGCCGCCCCCATTCAGCGCGCCATCCTTGCCGGGGACGCCCAGACGGGCGTCTCCATCATGCGGATAGGCCACGGCGTGGACACGGGGGCGTACTGCGCGCAGGCGTCGACTGCGGTGGGCGAGAAGGACACGGCCGAGCTCACGGCCGAGCTTGCCCGAATGGGCGCCGCGCTGCTCGCGGAGACGCTGCCGAGCGTGGCGGACGGCTCGGCGCGCTGGGTCGAGCAGGACGAGGCCCTCGTCACGCACGCGGCAAAGATCGAGAAGGGCGAGCTGCTGCTGGACCCGACGGACGGCGCGCGAGCCAATGCCCTTCGCGTACGGGCGTCCGGCGACACCGCCCCGGCCCGGTGCGTGGTTGCCGGTCGCGGCGTGCGCGTGTGCGCCGCACGCGCTGGCGAGAGGGACGTGGCGCCCGGCGGCGTCTGCGTGGCGCACGGGCGCGTGTGGCTGGGCTGCACCGATGGCTCGCTCGAGGTGCTGAGGCTAAAGCCCGAGGGCAAGCGCGAGATGGACGCCTCCTCGTGGGCCGCCGGCCTGCGTGGCGACGCCCTGTCGTGGGGGCGTGCCTAGTGGTGCGCGCGACGGCGGCGCGGAGCTGTGCGCTGGCGCTTCTCGGCGAGAGGAGGCGCCGCGGGGCGCGTGCGCGCGACCTCCTGCGCGGGGCAGGCGAGCTCGGGGCGCTCTCGGAGCGCGACCGAGGCTTCTCGGTGCGCCTCGTCATGGGCGTGACCGCCGCCGAGGGCGAGCTCGACCGCGTGATCGGCTCCCATCTGAGACGCGGCGCCAAGCTGGAGCCGCGCGTGCGCGACGCCCTTCGCCTTGCGGCGTTTGACCTGCTGTATCTGGGTGCCCGCCCGGACGTGGCGGTGAGCCAGGGCGTCGAGCTCGTGCGCTCGGTCTCCCCGCGCGCCGCGGGACTCGCCAACGCCGTGCTCCGCCGCATTGCCGAGAAGGACGCGGATGCGCTCGCCGCGTCTCAAGATCGCGTGGCTTCGGGGATGTTTGAGACCTCTGACCTGGCGCGCGTGGGCGCGCTGCCGGAGTGGCTGTGCGAGCGCGCCCTCGCGTCGCTCGGCCCCGGGCGTGCCGCCGCATGGGCTCGCGCCGCGCTCGAGCCCGTGGGCTCCTGGGTTGCCGCCAACCGCGCTCGTGCGAAAGGGGGACGCTCCCCTTCTCGCATGCTCGAGGAGGCGGGGTGCGAGCCGGCCGAGGGGCCGTTGCCCGGGTCCTTCCTGCTGGGAGCCCCTGCGCGGCTCGCGCCGTCCGGCCTGGTTGAGCGCGTGGACGTGCTGCCGTGCGACCTTGCGGCCCAGGAGGTGGCGCTCTCGTGCGCGCCCAGGCCAGGCGAGCGCGTGCTCGAGGTGGGGCAGGGGCGTGGGACCAAGACGGTGCTGCTCGAGGGTGCGGCCGTTGCGGCCGGCGGTCCGTGCCAGATCGTGGCCGTGGAGTCCGACGCGCGTCGCTCCGCGCGTGCCGCGGCTCGCATGGAGGCGGCCGGAGTGTCCGACCACGTGCAGTGCCTGTGCCGCGACGGTCGGGGGCTTGATTCCTCGCTCGGTACCTTTGACCTGGTCTTCATTGATGCCCCGTGTACGGGGACGGGTACGCTCGCGCGTCATCCCGAGATTGCCTGGGGTCTTGAGGAGAGCGCGCCGGAGAGGCTCTCCGCGCTCCAGGGCGAGCTTTTGGCCGCCGGCGCGCGGCGCGTTGCCCCGGGGGGCCGCCTCGTGTACGCCACCTGCTCCATCCTCGCCGAGGAGAACGAGCGCGTGGTGGAGGCTTTTCTTTCCAGCCCGGTGGGCGCGGGCTTTGAGCTCGTGCGGGCGGGATGCACGTCCTGGCCCGGTGCCGACACGCACTTTCACGCGCACCTTGTCCGGAGCTCGGGGTAGGGGCGCGCGTCGCACCCGTCCGAGCGTCCGTACGCTGCCCGTACGCTGGGTGTGACCCTGGGGCGGGGCGGCTACGAGCCGAGCACGTGCTCCCAGCCGTCAATCCAGAGGTCCGCTTCGCGGCGCAGCTCCCGCGCGGGTTGGCGGGGGTCCTCGCAGCGCACCGCCACCGTGGTCATGCCCGCCCCGCGCGCGGAGAGCACACCGGGGAGAATGTCCTCAAAGACCGCGCACTCTGCGGGATCTGCCCCCAGGCGCCGGGCGGCCTCGAGGTAGATGTCCGGGTGGTCCTTCCCACGAGCAACGTCCACCCCGCAGACCACCTCGTCAAAGAGCCCGTAGACGTCAACGTGCCGCATGGCTCCCAGCACCTGTGGGTTGTTGGTCGTCGCGAGCGCGAGCCTCACGCCCTCGTCCCGCAGCGCCCGGAGGTAGCCCTCTGCGCCGGGGCGCAGCTCAACCGAGGTCTCGTAGAGTGCCGCCCCCAGGCGGTTCCACTCGTCGACGATGTCCTGCACCTCGTCGCGCAGGCGATAGGTCTCCACGCACCAGCGCGCCCCATCCGCAAAGCCGAGCGTCGCCAGGATCGTGGACGCACTCTCGTCGAACTCAAGCCCGCGGGTGGCAAAGAAGATCTCGTCCACGCGCCGCCACAGGTGCCACGTCTCGGCGAGCGTCCCGTCAAAGTCAAAGATTGCCGCGCCAAAGCTCGGCGGCCAGAGCGTCACCGCGCGCCCGCTCATCGGTCCGGCTCGTCCTCGATCGAGCGGAGCACCCCAAAGGTCACGTCATCCCTGAAGAGCGAGCAGAGCGACCTCACGAGGTCGCGCGCCGCCCAGAAGACGCCGGCGTCCACGGCAGAGCGCGCCGCGCCCAGAAGCGCCTCGCCGACCTCCGCGGTGGGAGCAAGGGGAATGCCCGCTCCCCTCAGCGCGTCCTCCTCGGCGTCCTGCGGGAGCGTGCCGTCGGTGGCGCTGCCCACCTGGCTGATGAGCGCCACCACGGCAAGCCCGGCAACGATTGCGGCGCCCGGCAGGGTCCGGCATGCGCGCTGGTAGCAGGCCTGGGCCGCGAGCACGTGGCCGTCTCGCCACTGCAGCTGGGACATCCTGAGATAGCCAAGGCCGATGGACTCCGGGTCGTGCGCCAGCGAGAGGAGCCGGCAGAGCTCGTCGAAGGCCCCCTCGTCCTGTCCCGCGGCCTCGAGGCATTGGGCGAGGTGCAGGCTCGCCTGGGAGGAGAGCGGGGCAAGCTCGCAGGCGCGCCGCGCGTGGGGGAGGGCGTCCTTCGTGCGCCCCTGCGCGAGCGCTGCCGCAGAGGCGATCAGGTGCGCCTCGAGGTAGCTCTCGCTCACAAGCTCGCAGCGCTCGTGGGCGGGGGCAAGGAGCAGGTTGTAGAGGGCGCGGTCGGTGTGGGAGCCAAACGCTCGCCAGACGAGGCCGTCCCCGTCGCGGTAGGCGCCGGCCCTCTCGACGGGGCCGAGCGCCTCGAGCGCGCACTTCTCGGCCCCCTCCATGTTGCGGCCGTAGAGGAGCTCCCGTGCGGCGAGCGTCTTGCGGGTAAGCTCGTCTCCGTCCACGAGCGACTCGGCAATGGCGAGCGGGTCGTCGTCGAGCTCCCCGGAGACGAGCTCGCGCACGCAGCGCAGCGCGGCCTCGCGGACGTCGTCGTGGGGGGTGGCGTCCGCGAGGGAGAGCAGCGCGCGGACGTTCTTCTCGGTGGAGTCTCCCAGCTCGCGCACGAGCTCCGTCGACGCAAGGCGTCGCGCGCGGGCCTCGTCCGAGCCAAGGTCGCGCACGCGCGCGCAGCCAAGCCCCGCCGCGGCGGCGGGAAGCAGCACGCGCTCGGACGTCTCCACGGGCTCGTAGCGCAGCTTGGGGCAGAAAGGCTCGTCATCGAGGGAGAAGCCCTGGCGCACGGGCATGAGCTCGCGGTTCTCCGCGTCCAGCGCGGCTCCCGCCACGCGCATGATGGCGTAGGGGTCGACGGCCCCCTCGAGGTCGAGGCCCTCCAGCAGGGAGCGCGTGATGCGCGCCGAGTAGTAGCAGGCGTGGCCGCGCGCGGTGTCCACCACGCCGGCAACCCAGACCTCGGAGAGCTGCGGGGCCACGAGCAGCGCATAGGCGGCAAGAAGAACCCCCAGCCTGAGGTTGTAGTCCGAGGCCGCGCGCCGGCGCATCTCCGCCGTGGCGCTCACGACGCCGAGGCCGTCCACGTAGGCCGTGGCGGCCCATGCCTCCGGCGGCACGAGGTCGATCTCTATGGCGGCACGGCCGCATGCGACGTTGGTGCGGAAGCGCGCCGTGAGGCGATAGGGGAGCTGCAGGCGCTCGATTCCCATGGAGATGGCGCTGCGCACCGCCCACTCGCCGAGCGCGGAGCCATCGTGGCGACGCGCCTCGCTTGGCGCCTGGGAGACGATGGAGCGGCAGATGCGTTGCTCGCAGCGGACGAGCTCCTCGAGCGAGGCCTCGTTGGGGTTGGGGAGCGCCCGCGCGACGAGAAGCGCGAAGTTGAGCGCGGCCTCGGTGCGAAGCAGCCTCACCTTTGCCGGCCAGGGCATCGAATCGTCAATGACGCGCAGGTAGAAGAGGTCGGAGGTGCGCGGTCGCACGACGGAGAGGGCGGGGAGCGCACCGTCCCTCTCGGCGATGCCCGCCTCCGTGAGGCGCGTGGCAAGATAGAGCTCGAAGGGGCTGGGCGGAAGCGCGGGCGCGGGCGTGCCGGCTCCGTTGGCGCGGCGGCGAATGTCCGCGACCACGCCGCGGAGCACGCCCATCGGATCTGTCGACTTCATGAGGACGCGGGAGAGCGCCTCCACGTCCAGGACGGAGGTGTTGTCCGCGCCCCGGGGGGCGTCGTCGTCAGCGACGCCGCTTCCGCCCCCGGCGGCCGCGAGGTCGTCCTCGTTGCCCACGAGGGCCGCAAAGAGCCGCCCCAGGCGGCCGTGCGTGGCCTGATCGTCAAGCTCGTCGGACATGGCTTGCCTCCCTCCGCCGACTCATACGTGCGTTATACCCCGCTTTGCCGCCCTCGCCACGCCTCGGGCGGCGGCAGGCTGCCGGGCAGCCCTACTCCTCCGGCCTGCGCTCCTGCGTGCGGTCCGAGTGGGACTCGCAGTGGTTGACGCGCCTGACGAACAGACCCGAGAGCAGCTTTGGGTCGAGCCAGGTTGACTTGGGCGGCATGATGAGGCCCCGATCCGCCACGTCCATGAGCTCCCGGAGCGAGGTGGGGAAGAGTGTGAAGGCCACGCCCCTCTCGCCGGCGCGCCCGGCGACCTCGTCTGCCGTTGCGAGGCCGCCCACAAACCCCAGCCTCTCGCAGCTGGTGGAATCGCTCACGCCGAGCACGGGGCCGAGCACGCGGTCCTGCAGGAGAGAGACGTCGAGGCCGCCCACCGGATCGTCGGGGACGTCCTGAGCCACGAGCTCGCGCCAGGCGCCAAAGGCGTGCATCCCAATGTGGCCGCGCGCCGCCGGCATCACGCCCTCCTGCTGGCGCGGCCCAACCGAGAAGCCCGCCTCCTCGATGCCGCGCACGAGCTCCTCCTCGCTGAGCCCGGCTGCGTCCGAAACCACGCGGTGGTATGGGAGCACCGTGAGCTGGCTCGTGGGGAAGAGGGCGCACAGCACGTAGTTATAGGCCTCGTTTCCCGTGTGGCGCTCGCCGCGCTCGGTGCGCATCTTCTGGCACACGCGCGCCGAGGCCGCCATGCGGTGGTGGCCGTCCGCAATGTAGGCGCGGCCCACGTGCTCGAGCATCATCCGCAGCGACTCCACCGCCGCCGGTCGGGCGATGCGCCAGACGGTGTGGCGCACGCGGCGCACGTCGGTGAAGTCAAAGAGGGGCTCGGCCACCTTTGCGGCCTCCACGAGCGCCTCCAGGACGGGGTTGTCGTGGTAGGCAAGAAACACCGGGCCGGTCTGGCAGCCGGTTGCCTCGATGTGGCGGAAGCGGTCCGCCTCCTTATCGGGGCGCGTGAGCTCGTGGCGACGGATGATGCCGTTGGTGTAGTCGTCAACCGAGCACGCGGCAACGATGCCGGTCTGCTCGTGGCCGTTCGCGCGCAGGCGGTAGAGGTAGTAGCAGCGCGTGCCGTCGCGCAGCAGCGTCCCGTCGGAGACGCGCGCGGCAAGGAGCTCGTGGGCCTTCTCGTAGACGTCTTCCGCGTAAGGGTCGTGGACGGGGGAGAAGGCGGTCTCGGGGCGGTCTATCGCGAGAAACGAGCGCGGGTGGCACGAGACGTACGCCGCGGCCTCGGCGCGGGTGAAGACGTCGTAGGGAAGCGAGGCAAACTCGGCCGCCTCCTCGGGGCGCGGCCGGTAGCAGGTGATGGGCTCTGCGTGCATGGGTCCTCCTTTTGTTGCACGGTCCCATCATACCCCGCGCGCGGAGCTTCGCGGCGCCTCCCGCTTGCCCCTCTTTTCCAAAAGGGCCCGATCTCGGTGCTGCCACCGCCGGGCCGGTGCCGAGAAAAACCGGCCCCTGCACCAACGACTGCGCGGCGGCCCCTCGCGCCCGGCGCCGGACGTGCTACGCTTGACTGACGCGACGGAGGGAGAGGGATGGACGTTACCACCAGAGACGTGGTTCTCTTTGACTTTGACGGGACGCTCGCCAACACCGTGCCGGCTATCGCGCGCACGGCGCGGCGGGTCCTTCTTGCGCACGGCCTCACCGACGAGACGATCGGTGACATCATGCGCCTCATTGGCCCTCCCTTCCCGCAGGCCTACAGCCTCGTCTACGGCTTCTCGCCGGAGGAGGCCGCCCAGATCACCGCCGAGTACCGTGCCATCTACACCAGGCTCGGCGTCGAGGGCTGGCCGCTCTTTGCGGGCATGCGCGAGCTGCTCGAGGACCTGCGCGCCGCCGGGAGGCACCTGGGCGTGGCGTCCTCCAAGCGAACGACCCTCGTGCGCCAGGCCCTTGCGGATAACGACGCGCTCGACCTCTTTGACGTTGTGTGCGCAAAGCCCTCGGACGATGAGATCTCAAAGTCCCAGATCATTGACATCGCCCTCTCCGAGCTGGGCGCCTCTTGCGAGCGGTCCGTCATGGTGGGAGACCGTCACAACGACGTGGAGGCGGCCGCCCAAAGCGGCATCCCCTGCGTGGGCGTCTCCTACGGCGGCGCCACCAAGCCGGGGGAGCTCGAGGGAGCCGGCGCGTTTGCCGTGGCGGCCTCGGTGGACGAGCTGCGGCGCGTTCTTCTCGGCTGAGCGCCCCCGGCTCCGCGGTTGCCCGCCGACCGAAAAGTCGTCGCGCATTTTGGGTAGAAGGTTGAGCATGAGGGTGCAGGTTCAGCCCAAGCCAAGAGATGGGAGCAGACATGGCAGACTTTGACCTTACCGAGGGCATCCGTAAGCTCTTCCTTGCCAGCGTCGGTGCCGTGGCAGTGGGTGCCGAGAAGTCCCAGGAGGTCGTTGAGGACCTCGTCAAGAAGGGCGAGCTGACCGTCGAGCAGGGCAAGACGCTCAACCAGGAGCTCACCCGCAAGGCCAAGGAGGTCTTCGAGAACACCTCCGACAGCGCCCTGCGCGCCCACCTGGCCTCCATGACGCCCGAGGAGCGCGCCGCCTATGCCAAGAAGGTCGCGCAGATGTCCGCGGACATCGATGCCGCCTCCGTCAAGGTTGAGGTGGACGAGGCCGAGAAGACCGAGGACGCCGCCGAGTAGGGGAACGCGTGACGCCGAGCGAGAGGGACGAGAGAGTAGATGACGCGTCGGGCGAGGGTCCGGACGTCCCCGAGGTGCCCGAGGGCGCCGAGGGGGAGCGCGGCCTTGGCTCGACGCGCACCTCGCAGGAGATCATCGACGCCTGGTACGAGCGGATGGTCTCTGGCGAGGAGGGCTCTGGCCTGCAGACCATCGGACTTTTTGGGGGCAGGAGCGGGGAGGACTACGGCCTCTCGCGCGGCTCTCGCCTGGCGCGCATCGGTCAGATCGTCTCCATCGTTCGCCGCTATGACATTTTCCACGGCCTCACGCCCAAGAGCCTGCGTCGCATGCTCGAGGAGCTGGGGCCCACGTTTGTGAAGGCCGGCCAGATCCTCTCGATGCGCTCTGAGATCTTGCCCGAGAGCTTCATGCGCGAGCTTGGCAAGCTGCGCACCGACGTGGAGCCGATGGACCGCAACACGGTGCTCGAGGCCCTGCGCGCCGAGTACGAGACCCCCATCGAGGACATTTTTGACGCCATTGACGACCAGCCCCTCGGCTCGGCGTCCGTGGCGCAGGTCCACAAGGCGCGCCTCGTAACCGGCGAGATGGTTGCGCTCAAGATCCAGCGTCCGCACGTTCAGGAGATCATGGCGCAGGACATCTCGATCATGCGCTCCCTTGCGCGCTACGCCAGCAAGTTCATGGGCGATGAGCAGTTCCTCGACCTGCGCTCCGTTGTGGACGAGCTCTGGCAGAGCTTCCGCGAGGAGACGGACTTCCTCGTGGAGGCGCGCAGCCTCGAGGAGTTCCGTCGCAACAACGCGGGTTGCGCCTTCGTTGACTGCCCCAAGCCCTACCCCGCGCTCTGCACCAAGCACGTTGTGGTGATGGACTACATCGAGGGCATCCCCATCAACGACGCCACGCGGCTCGTGAGGGAAGGCTACGACCTCTCCGAGATCGGAATCAAGCTCGCGGACAACTACACGAGCCAGATGCTCGACGACGGGTTCTTCCACGCCGACCCGCACCCCGGCAACCTCGTGATTCGCGACGGCAAGATCGTCTACCTTGACCTCGGCATCATGGGGCGCCTCTCGAGCCACGACCGATCGGCGATGCGCGACATGGTGACGGCCGTGGCGCAGTGCGACTCTCCGGGCCTCGCGGACGGCCTGAAGCGCTTCTCGATCTCTGATACCTCCGAGGTCGAGGACGCACACCTTCTGGCAGACCTCGACGCCATCGTTGCGGACTACGGCCTGGCCGACCTCTCAGACCTCGACGTGGGCGCGTTTCTCAACTCGCTCATCTCGATGGCGCAGAAGGACGGCATTGAGCTGCCGAGCTCCGTGACCATGCTCGCACGCTCGCTCGTGACCCTCGAGGGCACCGTGCACGCGCTCCTGCCGGGAACGTCGATCGTCGAGATCATCCATGCGCACCTGCGTGCCCACACCAGCGCCTCCGAGCTCGCGCGCCGCGAGACCAAGCGCCTCGCCCGCGAGACCGTGGCCGCCACGCACGGCCTCCTCAGCGCGGCGAGCGACGCCGGGCTCGCCATGCGCATGCTCACGCGAGGCCAGCTTCGCGTGAACCTCGACCTTGCCGGTACGGCGGACCCGCTCGAGGACCTCTCGCGCATCGCCAACCGCATGACGCTCAGCGTGATCATTGCGGGCCTGTTCATCGGCTCGTCGGTGGTCTATTACGCGCGCATACAGCCGGTCATCTTTGGCATCCCCATCATCGGCTTTGTGGGATATCTCGCCGCGCTCGTGCTGGGCGTCTGGGTGGCCCAGGACATCATCCGCGAGAGCCGCCGTCGCCGTCGCCGCAGGTAGCCTTCTCGTGCGGCGCGTCTCTGAGCCGCTTGGCCTCGCCTCGCTGCCCCTATTTCCGCTCCCTGTTTGCTGGCAACAAGTTTGATATCAGGGCACTCCCCGCACGCCTGTTTGCCGCTGGCGAGAAGACCCCCTGTGCAAGTTTTTTGAGCTCGTGCAAGGATAGGGGGCTCCGGCTCGTGTCTATTGCGAGGGACGACAAACGAGAGGAGTGGTCACCATGTTGAGAGGTCTGTTTGCATGCTGTGCGGCTCTGGCGCTGAGCGGGGCCGTTGCGTTGGGCGGCGCGTGCGCGCCGGCTCGCTCGTCTGCGACAAAGCTCGATGCTGCGGCGGAGAGGGTCGAGCGCTGCACGGGGTTTGTGGACGAGGACTGCGACGGGATCTGTGACAGCAGGGAAGCCCATGACGTCCCCTGTGCCGCCGGCGCGCGCCACGGCGCGCATCACGCCGCCCACGACGCGGGGCTGGGCGTGGGGAAGTGGCGCGTCTGGAGGGAGCTCGTGGACGCGGGGTCGGACCTCTCCGCAGAGGAGGCTGCCGGGATGTCCGTGCGCGAGCTCAGCGACCTTCTCGCCGACCTTCTTGCCGGGCAGGATGGCTCCTCGCTTGGGACGCCCTCCGTGCCGTCATCTGGCGAGCACGGTCATCATCATGGCCACGGGGACAACTAGGTGCGGTCAGCTCACGTCGAGCTGTGTGGAGGAACGGTGTGGGCGTCTCTTCTTTCAGAATTGTGAGTTCTTAAGTAACAATTTGGGCAGAAGAGAAGTATCAGTCGGCCCGACACCCGGGCCGTCCCTTGGAAGGAATCCCTGTAATGGAACGGTATGACTCAAGCTTTGACCACGTTGGCGACTTTGTCGAGCGCTGGAACTCCGGCGTCAGGCGGGCGCGCCTGTGGATGATTCTTCTTGCCGTCGCGCTCATCCTCGTGGGGATGGGGAGCGCCGTTGCGCCCTTTGGCCTCTACGAGCTCATCCAGACCCTCGTGTCCGTCGCACTCGTCGTTGGTGGCGTGGGGCAGGTCGTATCCTATGCGCGGACGCCCGAGCTCTTCCGGAGTGCCACCATGCTGGTCATGGGCGTGCTCAACGCGCTTCTTGGCGTGCTGCTCTTTGTCCTGCCCGCCTATCTGACGGCGGGAACCATCGTGTTCCTGCTCGCGTTCCTGTTCATCATCGCCGGCGCCGAGCGCATCACCACGGCGCGCCACCTGCGCTACTTTGGCGTGGAGGGAACGGGCCTTGCCACCGCGACGGGCGTCCTCAACATCGTGGCCGGCGTGGTCTTCCTGCTCATGCCGGCGTTCTCGAGCCTGGCCTTCAGCTACGTGCTCGCGGCATATCTCGTGGTGGGCGGCGTGAGCCTGCTCGCCGAGGCGCTCACCATGCACCCCATCGAGCGATAGCGTCCGCGGGACGGGACGAGGGAATCTGCCCGCTGCACCACCTTCCCGAAACCACGCTGAGAACAGCCGTGGTCCGTACTTTCACCGCAACGAGAAGGGCCGGCGCCCCAGAGGGTGCCGGCCCTGCCATAATCCGTGGGTCCTTCTCGCTACTCGAGCTCAAAAGCTCCGGTGTAGAGCTGGTAGTACGTGCCGCGCGCGGCGATGAGCTCGTCGTGGGTGCCGCGCTCGATGATGCGGCCGTGGTCGAGCACGATGATCACGTCGGAGTTGCGCACGGTGGAGAGGCGGTGGGCGATCACGAACGTGGTGCGCCCCTTCATGAGCGCGTCCATGCCGCGCTGGACGATGGCCTCGGTGCGCGTGTCGATGGAGCTCGTGGCCTCGTCGAGCACCATGACGGGCGGATCGGCCACCGCCGCGCGCGCGATGGAGAGCAGCTGCCGCTGGCCCTGCGAGAGGTTGGTGCCGTTGTCCGTGAGCATGGTGTCGTAGCCGTCGGGCAGGCGGCGGATGAAGTCGTCCGCGCCGGCAAGGCGCGCCGCGGCGATGCACTCGTCGTCGGTGGCGTCGAGCCGTCCGTAGCGGATGTTGTCCATCACCGTTCCGGTGAAGAGGTTCACGTCCTGTAGGACCACCCCCAGGGAGCGGCGCAGGTGCGGCTTCTTGATCTTGTTGATGTTGATGCCGTCGTAGCGGATCTTACCGTCCTCGATGTCGTAGAAGCGGTTCAGCAGGTTGGTGATCGTGGTCTTGCCCGCGCCCGTGGCGCCCACGAAGGCCACCTTCTGGCCGGGCTTCGCGTAGAGCGAGACGTCGTGCAGCACCGTGTGGCCCGGCTCGTAGGCAAAGTCCACGCCAAAGAGGCGCACGTCGCCGGCGAGCGGGGTATAGGTGACGGTGCCGTCGGCCTGGTGCGGGTGCTTCCAGGCCCACTGGCCTGCCCAGTGCTCGTCTCGGCGTCCGCACTCGCGCACGGTGCCGTCACGGTCTATGGTGCAGGCCACGAGCTCGACGTAGCCGTCGTCCTGCTCCACCGGCTCGTCGAGCAGCTCGAAGATGCGCTCGGCGCCCGCGAGGCCCATGACGACGGAGTTCACCTGGTTGGAGATCTGGCCGATCTGGTTGGCAAACTGCTTGGTCATGTTGAGGAAGGGCACGCCCACGGCAATGGTGAGCGGCAGCCCAGAGATCGACGGGTTGGGGGCGTCAATGACGAGCAGCACGCCGATGCTCACGGCAACGATCACGTAGAGCAGGTTGCCGGCGTTCATGAGGATGGGCATGAGCGTGTTGGCGTAGGAGTTGGCCGTGCAGGCGGCGTCCTGGTACTCGTCGTTGAGCTCGTCGAAGGCGGCCTCGATCTGGCGCTCGTGCGAGAACACCTTGACGACCTTCTCGCCGTTCATGACCTCCTCGACGAGGCCCTCAACGGCCGCGACGGCGCGCTGCGTGCGCAGGAAGTTCTTGGCGGAGCGCCCGGCGAGCGTCTTGCCGAGAAGCGCCATGATCGCGGCTCCCGCCACCACCACGATCGTCAGCGGAAGGCTGTACCAGACCATGATGCAGCCCACGGAGACGAGCATGAGCATCGTGAGGAAGAGGTGCGGCATGGACTGCGCGATCATCTGGCGCATGGCGTCGATGTCGTTGGTGTAGTAGCTCATGATGTCGCCGTGCTGGTGCGTGTCAAAGTACTTGATCGGCAGGTCCTGCATGTGGTCAAACATGAGGCAGCGGAACTTCTTGAGCGAGCCCTGCGTGAGGATGGCCATGCACTGCTGCCACACCGCGTTGCAGGCGAGGCTCGCAAAGTACAGGACGGCGAGAATGGCGGCGTTGGCGAAGACCTGCGGCTGGGCCGCTGCCCAGTCGCCGGACTCCCAGGTCTGGCCCACCACGGTGAGCGCGCGCTCCATGAAGACGTTGGGCAGCGCCTGGACGACGCACTGCACGAGGATGCAGATCGCAACGGCTGGGAGCATCACCGGGTAGAAGCCTCGCAGCATCTTGAGGACGCGCAGGGCGGTCTTTCCCATGGACTTGGGCGCACGGCCGCGGTGCATGTTCCTACTCATCGGCGCTCACCTCCAGCTCGCCGAGCTCGCGCTCGTCGTGGCTCTGCTTGTTCTGGGAGAGGTAGACCTCGCGGTAGATGGCGTTTCTCCGCAGGAGCTCCTCGTGGGTGCCTATGTCGTTGATGGTTCCGGAGTCCATGACCACGATGCGGTCGGCGTCCTCGACGCTCGAGGTGCGCTGCGCGATGATGATCTTGGTGGTCTCGGGCAGGTAGTTGCGGAAGCCCTCGCGGATGAGGCGGTCGGTCTTGGTGTCCACGGCGGAGGTGGAGTCGTCGAGGATGAGGATCTTGGGCTTCTTGAGAAGGGCGCGCGCGATGCACAGGCGCTGCTTCTGGCCGCCCGAGACGTTGGTGCCGCCCTGCTCGATGTAGGTGTCGTACTT
>DXAB01000105.1 GCA_019117265.1 Candidatus Olsenella pullicola | reverse complement strand
GACCTCGAGGCGCTCGAGGATGCGCGTGTTGTGCGTGATCACGACGAGCGCCCCTCCGACCTGGTCGCGATAGGCTTGGATGCCGCGGGACACGATCCCGAGGGCGTCGACGTCAAGGCCGGAGTCGGTCTCGTCGAGAATGGCGAGGCGAGGCCTGAGCAGAAGGAGCTGGAGCATCTCGATCTTCTTCTTCTCGCCGCCGGAGAAGCCGACGTTGAGCTCGCGCATGAGGAAGCTCTGGTCGAGGTCGAGCGACTCCGCGATCTCGCCCACGCGCTCGCGGAACTTGCGGGCGGTGGTCTTGAGCTCGGGGCGCATCTGGCAGATCGAGCGCAGGAAGCTGTAGAGCGGCACGCCGGGTACCTCGACGGGCGCCTGGTAGGAGAGGAAGATGCCGGAAAGCGAGCGCTTGTCGGCGGAGAGCTCGGTTACGTCCGCGCCGTCGAACTCGATCGAGCCCGAGGTCACGCGATAGGCGGGGTCGCCCATGATGACGTGGCCGAGCGTGGACTTGCCCGCGCCGTTGGGTCCCATGAGGACGTGGCACTCACCCTCGCCCACGGCGAGGTCGATGCCGTGCAGGATGGGCTTGTCCTCGGTGCCCGCCGAGAGCGCGCTCACGTTGAGAAGCTGCGTTGCCATGGTTCACCTTTCCTCATGCGGAGGGACGGCCCCCGCACGTCGTTTCTTTTGCCTAATTCATAGTAATGAGTGGGGAATTAAAGACAAGGGCCGGGCGAGAAAAACCCACGCCTCCATGACAAATCCTACTTGCTTGGGGGTATTTTGGGAATCTGTGCCGCGTGCGTGCCCGTACCCTCTCAGACGAGCAGGCGATGCTCGACAAAGTCCGCGAAGCCGTCCTCTGAGTTGGGGAGCGCCACCTCATCTGCCGCGGCGCGCGCCTCGTTCGTGGCGTTGCCCATCGCAACGCCCAGGCCGGCGGTGCGAAGCATGTCGGCGTCGTTGCCGGCGTCGCCGATGGCGCAGACCTCTCGGAGGTCGAGCCCGATGGCACGGCTGAGCGCGCGCAGGCCGGTTGCCTTGGTGACCCCGAGCGGGCCAAACTCGGCGTTGCCCGTCGCGGAGGCGGCGTGCTCCAGGCCAAAGCGCTCGGCGAGCGGGGAGAAGTCCTCGTAGCGCCAGCGGTCGCAGAAGTGCGCGCCCACCTTGAGCGCCCCGATGCCCTCGGATTCAATGCGATCTGCCGCATGCTCGACGATGGGCTCGTCCCATGGGTTGTATCCCATGATGTCGAGAAGTGTCTCCAGGCTCTCGCAGGAGGCTATCCGCGTTCCCGCCTCGTCGTCGAGGCAGGTGTAGGTGACGACGCCCGGGCGCTCGAGCTTGCGCACGAGCTCCGCGGCAACGTCGGTGGCGATGACCTCGTGGACAAAGAAGACGCGCCTCTCGACGTCGAGCACCACGGCGCCGTTTGCGGCTATGACGTAGCGAAAGCCGTCCATGCCCAGCACCTGGCTAAAGAGCGTCTGGTGGGCGCGACCGGTGGTGGGGACGGGCTCTATGCCGCGCTCGCGAAGGGAGAGGATGGCCCTTCTTGCCCGGGGCGTGACGGACTTGTCCGGTGCGAGAAACGTCCCGTCGAGGTCGAAGGCAAGGAGCTTGATGTCGCGCGTGGTCTTCATGGGTCCCCCTGGCAGAGCGTCCGTACGTACAAGGATAGCGTTGTTGGCATGCGGAGCCTCGCGCTTTTCCGCCGCGTTACGCATGTCCCGCCGCCCGCCCGGCAGAAGTACGATGACTCGTGTTTGCGAGGGGAGGTTATCCGCACATGGATGCGTGGAAGCGGCTCGGCGGCTTCATCGGGAGCCACATGGCGTTCATCTCGCCGGCATGTGTGGTGCTTGGGGTGCTGTTTCCGGAGATTGGCGTCCTGCATCCTCTGGTGACGCCGCTCTTTGCGTTCATGACCTTTCAGAGCGCGCTCTCCAACACCTTTGGCAACCTCGGGCGCGTCCTGCGCCATCCCGCCCCCATGATCGTGTCCCTGGCGCTGGCGTCAGTGGTGATGCCGTGCACTGCCTGTGCCCTTGCCACGCTGCTCTTTGGGTCTAGCCCCAATCTCGTCTGCGGCGTGGTGCTCGAGTACAGCGTTCCCATCGCCGTGGTTGCCGCCATGTGGTCCAACATGCTCGGGGGCGACCCGTCGCTCGCGCTCGCGACGATTCTCGTGTCCACCGTGGCGGCGCCTTTCTCCATTCCCTTCACGCTGCACGCCCTTCTCGGCCAGACCGTCGAGGTGGACGCGGCGCGGATGATGGAGGAGATGGTGGTCTCCATAGCGCTGCCCGCGCTTCTGGGCACGGCGGCAAACGACCTCACGCACGGGAGGGCCGCGCGCAAGTTCTCACCGGTGATTGCGCCGGCGGCAAAGATTGCGCTCGTGCTCGTGGTGCTCACCAACTCAACGGGAGTTGCGCCCCATGTTCGCAACCTCACGCCCATGCTGGTTGGGGTGGCAGCGTTCATCTGCGTGTTTGCTGCCTGCGGCTATGCGTTGGGGCTCCTTGCCGCGCTGGTCATGCGCCGCCCGGGCGCGCAGGTGACCACGATGACCTATCTCGTTGGCATGCGCAACATCTCCGCTGGCGCCGTCATTGCCGGTGAGTACTTTCCGGGGGATGTCATGTTTCCCGTGGTCATTGGGACGCTCTTTCAGCAGGTGCTTGCGGCGCTCTATGGCAATCTTCTGCGGCGGATGAGGGGTCATTCCAAGGTGCCGGAAAAATAACGCGGTTTGGGTTCCTGAAAGAAATGCCTCAACAGGCCTTTTGTTGAAGAATGCACGTTTTTCAGGAACCCAAACCGCGTTATTTTTCCAGAGGGGCCAGCGCCTAGCGGCGAAACCGCTCGGAGCGCGGCCGACCGCTGTCGAGGATGACGGCGAGTCCGGCAAATACGACGATGGCAATGAAGATGACCTTCTTCATGGTGACCTCCTTGGGTCGAGTGCTGTGCTGCTGGTCTTATCCTCGCAGGTGAGCGGGGCGGGGGCCATCGATGCACCTTACGTGTGGCTTTCGGTTTTGTAAGGTTGGGCGCGTGACGCTGCGGCTGCCGTCCCTGCCTAGAATTCCCATGGGGACGCGCGCAATTAAAAACCTGATGAAAAAAGCACGAGTCGTCTAGGCGCGGATACAAACAATGCAACCAGTTAGAATATTTTAGCTGTGTGCATGCCCTCGCGGGAGGCACTTGGGAGGAGTGGAGAGGCCGGGCGGTGCGGGCCGTGCGCTATACTTGTTCGGCAAAATGACGAGTTGCGAGAAGGGACCCGCAATGGGACAGAAGGTTCAGGGCACCGAGGACCTCTTTGGTGGCTACATGCGCGCCTGGCAGCGCATGCAGGACGTGGCGCGCGAGCTCTTTGGCTCCTACGGCTTTGACATGATCGAGACCCCGGCCATCGAGCAGGTGGACACCTTCGTGCACGGCATCGGCGAGTCCACGGACGTGGTGCGCAAGGAGATGTTCCGCGTGGTCTCAGGCGCGCTCTTCGGCGACCTTCTTGAGAAGGGCAGCGAGGCGCACCTCAAGCCGCGCCAGCGCATGGCCATGCGTCCCGAGGGTACGGCCGGCGTGGTGCGCGCGGCGGTGGAAAACAACTTCGTGCCGCAGGGCGCCGCCCCGGCCAAGCTCTGGTACGCGGAGGCGATGTTTCGCGGCGAGCGCCCGCAGAAGGGGCGCCTGCGCCAGTTTCACCAGGTGGGCGTCGAGTGGCTGGGCGCGAGCGACCCGGCGTCTGACGCCGAGTGCATCATCATGCTCATGGAGTACTTCGAGCGTCTGGGCTTTGCCCGCGATGACCTGCGGCTCGTTATCAACTCGATGGGAGACGCCTCATGCCGTCCCGCCTATCGCGAGAAGGTCCGCGCGTTCATCCTGGACCACGCCGACGAGATGTGCGAGGACTGCCTCGAGCGTGCGCAGATCAACCCCCTGCGCGCCTTCGACTGCAAGAACGACCACTGCCGCGAGGTCATGAAGGGCGCCCCGCTCGCGCCGGACAACCTCTGCGAGGAGTGCGCTGCCCACTATGCCGCCGTCAAGCGCTACCTGGACGCCGCGGGCGTGGCCTATGTCGAGGATCCCACGCTCGTGCGCGGCCTTGACTACTACACGCGCACGGTCTTTGAGGTGGAGGCCGTGGGCTCGGGCGTGGGCGCCATCGGCGGCGGCGGGCGCTATGACGGCCTCATGGAGCTCGAGGGCGGCAAGCCCACGCCGGGTCTCGGGTTTGCGGTGGGCTTCGAGCGCATTGCCCTCGCGCTCGCGGCGGCAGGCGTGGAGATGGGTGGTGAGGAGCCGAGCTGTGTCTACGTTGCCACGACCGGCGGCGAGGCCGAGCGCGCGGCTGCCTTCGAGGCGTGTCTGGCACTGCGCTCCGCCGGCGTGCGCACCGAGGCCGACTACCAGGGGCGCTCGCTCAAGAGCCAGTTCAAGCAAGCCGACAAGCTCCGCGCGCAGCTCTGCGTGGTGCTCGGCGGCGACGAGGTGGCAGCCGGTGTGGCAACGCTTCGCGACATGGGCACCCACGAACAGGTCCAGGTGCCCATGGCCGAGCTGGCAGACGCGGTTCTCGCCTGCCTGGGGTAGGGGCCCTGCCTGGCGGGTCGCCCCAGGGAGCGATTGCGCGCCGCCGGCAAGAGACGCGCGAGAAGCGCCCCTCTCACTGGTAGCG
>DXAB01000104.1 GCA_019117265.1 Candidatus Olsenella pullicola | reverse complement strand
TGGGCGGCGCTCAAGGCCTCGATCACGGGCGGGGCGGCGTCCGGCGGGACGACCTCCGCCGCGCCCGGCGGCACGGTCGCGGAGCTCGCGCGGCGCGTCATCGCCGGCGAGTTCGGCAACGGGGACGCGCGGCGCGCGGCGCTGGGGAGCCGCTACCCCGAGGTGCAGGCGGAGGTGAACCGCATCCTGGCCGGGGGCTCCGGCGGGGGCGCGGCCCAGGCGCCGGCGGCCGACGACGTGGACGACCTCGCGCGCCGGGTGATCGCGGGCGAGTTCGGAAACGGGGCGGCGCGGAAGGCCGCGCTTGGGTCTCGCTACGCGGAGGTCCAGGCGCGCGTGAACGAGATGCTGGGCGCCGGGGGGTCCGGCGGGCCGTCCGGTGGCGCGGACGTCGACGCGCTGGCACATGCGGTGATCCGCGGCGACTACGGCAACGGCGCGGACGTCGACGCGCTGGCACATGCGGTGATCCGCGGCGACTACGGCAACGGCGCGGAGCGCAAGCGCCGCCTGGGGTCGCTCTACGACGCCGTGCAGGCCCGCGTGAACGAGATCCTGTCGTGACGCGGGAGGACGTCGGCTGGGGCGTGGCCACGGCGCTCGCCGTCCTGCTTTGCCTGGGAGCGCTGCCCCTCGTGCCGCTGCTCTGGCTGGCCGGAAGGCTCGATCCGTAGCGTTCCGTCGCTTCACGAAGGCCTACACAAGAAGAGGTCCTCGCCCCTTTGCCGGGGCGAGGGCCTCCGTCGCTACCGCCTCCGGCGCGGGCCGTCGCTGAGCGTCGGGAAGTCGCGGTGCCTGGGGCCGTCCACGAGCACCTCGTACCACCACTCCCTGCTCCTCGGGCCGTCCGCCGCGAGGTCGTCGATCAGGCGGGTCTGGGTGACCTCGTCGAGCACCGCGAACTCGTCGCGCATCGCGTTCTCGATGGCGGAGGAGCTCGCGATCATGTCGCGCAGGATCTGCTTCTTCTCCTCGAGGGTGAAGCTCTCGGGCGAGATGTCCATGAGCTCCGCCATGAAGTAGGCGTGGTCCTCGGCGTCCTCGAGTGCTTTCCAGTCGGTTGCCATCAGGGTCTCCTTTCCCTTCTGGAGCCGTCTCTACGGGGTCTGGGGCGGTACGAATCCCGGTACGAATGAGCCTGATTGGAGCGTTTCGAAGCGTTTCGGACTGTCGCCTCGGATTTTGAAAACAGCTATATCTA
Organism: Candidatus Olsenella pullicola; assembly: GCA_019117265.1. Classification (GTDB taxonomy): domain Bacteria; phylum Actinomycetota; class Coriobacteriia; order Coriobacteriales; family Atopobiaceae; genus Thermophilibacter; species Thermophilibacter pullicola. The sequence goes on along the minus strand of DXAB01000104.1, from coordinate 30,422 downwards.
CCTGTGATAATGTTGTTTTCTGTTGTCAGGCGTTCTGAACCGTTTATACCCCCTCAGTCCCCCACTTGCTCACGGTCTTGTCGCTCACGTAGAGGCGCTCGCCGAGCTGTCGCTGCGTGAGGCCGCGCTCGGCGCGGACACGGGCGACAAACGCGCCGAGGGTCGCGGCGTTGAGCTGCGGGGCCTGTGGCTCGTGCGGCTCCGGGCTGTCTGTCATGTGGTCTCCCTCCTGGGTCGGAACGTGGCCACGATGCTGGCCCGAGGCTCGCGACGCGTCAATCGACCGTTGGGCGAGTTGGCGTCTACCTGCGAAAACGCATGCGGCGGCTACGAGCGCAGGATCTTCTCCATGGCGCGCCCGCGGGCAACAATCCTCCTGAACCAGGTAACTGGTTTTCTCAAAAATGAGAAAACCGTTGAGATAAATCAGTCGGTTTTTGCATAGTATGATAAAGAGACTAAAACAGATAATCGGTTTGGACACATCATGAAAAACGAGCTCATAGACCGACCGCTTTATCTCTCATGGCTCGACCGGTGGAGGGACCGCGATGTCATCAAGGTGACCACTGGCCTGAGGCGTTGCGGAAAGTCGAGCGTGTTCGAGCTCTTCCGCAGACGGCTGCTTGCCCAGGGGGTTTCCGAGAAAAACATCTTGAGCATCAACTTCGAGAGCCTGGACGAGGACTATCCCCTCGATGCGCGGGAACTGTACCGCTACGTCGTTCAGCGGCTTGGAGCGGGCACTAACTACGTGTTTCTTGATGAGGTCCAGCATGTCGAAGAATTTGAGCGGGTCGTGGACGGGCTGGCGGTTCGAGATGATGTTGACCTGTACATCACGGGGTCTAACGCCTTCTTCCTCTCCGGCGAGTTGGCGACGCTGCTTACCGGCCGCTATGTGGAGCTCCGCATGCTGCCCTTCTCGTTTGCGGAATACTATGTGGCCTGGGGTAAGAAGGGGAATCCGGACGACGCGTTTGCCCGGTACCTCACCTATGGCGGAATGCCCTTCGCGGCGACGCTCGAAGACGCCCAGACGGTGGCCGACTACCTTGGTGGCGTGTTTAACACGATTATCCTTGAGGACGTTGCGCGACGGCACCCGCGCATGGACATGAGGGCGTTCAGGGACCTGTCGTCGTTTGTTGCCGACAACGGGGGGAACATCACCTCTCGCAAGCGCATCGCATCAGGGCTCACAGCGGCGGGGACGCGGATTTCGCCTCTCTCGGTAGGGGCGTACCTCGATACCCTCATGGAGAACTACCTCGTCTTCAAGGCGAGCCGGTACGATTTGAGGGGCAGGGAGTACCTCGAGACGCTTGAGAAGTACTATCTGGGCGACCTGGGGTTTAGGTTCTGGCTGCTGGGGAAGGAACAAGGAGACCTGGGCAGGCGCCTTGAGAACGCAGTCTATCTCGAGTTGCTGAGGCGCTATCGCACCGTCTCCGTTGGCAAGGTCGGGACGGCGGAGGTCGACTTCGTTGCCGTGGGAGACGACGGGCCGGAATACTTCCAGGTTTCGCAGACGGTGCTGGACGAGTCTACGCGAAGACGGGAGTTCGCGCCGCTCGAGGCGATTGCGGACAACTATCCCAAGACCGTGCTGACGCTCGACCGCGTTGGGGTGGGGGACTATCGGGGTGTCCGTCATGCCAACGCGGTCGAGTGGATGCTCGACGAAAGCTGGATGGGTGCGGGGCGCAGGGGCTAGGGGCGACATCCATCGGGCCGTGGAGACACTCTCGGCGGCTACGAGCGCAGGATCTTCTCCATGGCGCGCCCGCGGGCGAGCTCGTCGACGAGCTTGTCGAGGTAGCGGGCGTTCTGCTCCACGGGGTCGGCGATGGCGGTCACGTCCACACCGCAGACCTTACCGGTGATGAGCGCGCGGTTGGGGTTCAGCGCGGGTGCCTCCGAGAAGAACGTCTCGTAGTCAACGCCCTCGGCGATCTGGCGCTCGAGGCCGGCGACGTCGTAGCCGGTGAGCCAGCAGGTCACCTCGTCCACCTCTTCGCGCGTGCGACCCTTGCGCTCTGCCTTCTGGACGAGCAGCGGGTAGACCTTGGCAAGCGACATCTTTGCGATGGGGGTGCGCGGCATGGTGCCTCCTTCGCGTGGTGCGGGCGTGTGCTCAGTGTAGCGCGTGGGGCGGTGGCGCGGGGCGTCCTCGACGCTGCCGGCGGGAATGACCGCTGCGGTGTCCTCTGACGATAAGAGGCACTCCAGCAGATTGACGGCATCGAGATGTCGAGGCCTCGTGGCGCTCAGGTAGTCGAGGACGATGTTGGTGTCGAGAACGACCCTAGTCAAAGCGGCTTACCCGCTCCGCATTGAGAAGGTCCCGGTCGGAGACAGTGGGGTCCCACGCCGGCTCGGCTGCCGCGTCCGCCTCGATGGCCTGCGTGAGCCGTCGGAAGCGCTCGCGACGGCCCGCGATGAGCTCCGCCACCTCGCGGGGCGAGCGCCCGGTGGTGTCCACGAGCTCGGAGCCGAGCTCCCGATAGAGAGGCAGGTAGGCGAGGGCGCGCTCCACCGCTCCCTCCTCACGCAGCCCGACGGACACGTCACCCTCGACGCGCCCGCGCAGCTCCTTCTCGCTCGCCACGAGCGAGACCCAGCGCACCCGCGCGCCGCACTCGGCGACCGGCAGCCGCGCGAGAATCCCCTCGACGATCGCCCGCTCGTGCATCACCCAGCCAAAGACGACGTTGTCGTAGGCGCTGCAGCGCAGGAAGTTGCCGAGCGTGTGGCAGATGTTGTCGAGCACCAGCGCCTTTGTCTCGGGCGTCACCTGGAAGGGGTCCGCCCGCCAGCACCAGTCGCCGTCGAGCATCACCGAGCACGGCAGCATGCGGCTGAGCTCGCGGCAGACCGTCGACTTGCCGACGCCCATCGGGCCGCCGACGAGGTAGAGGGTCTTGCGCGCGGCGGCGGGCGCGGTCTCGTCCGGCCCTGCCGTCCCTGCGCCGCAGAGCCTGCCGAGTGCGGATGCGAGCTGCGCCACGCGCTCGCGGCGGAGCCGGTAGTGCGTCCAGCGCCCTCGGCGCTCTGCGACGACGAGGTCCGCCGCGGTGAGCAGCGCCATGTGGTGGGAGAGCGTGGGCTGGCTGATGTCGAGGCGCTCGAGCAGCTCGCAGGCACAGAGCTCGTCGGCGCGCGAGAGCATGCGCAGGACGGCGAGGCGGTTCTCGTCGGCGAGCGCCTTGAACGCGTCCGCAGAGAGCCCGTCGTGCGCGCCTGTCGTGACGAGCCCGCTGCGCGCAAGGCGTTCCGCAAGGTCGCGCACCCGGCGCTCGATTTCATCCATGGTGGCGAGAAACGCCTCGTCGCCCCTGCCTGTTGGATCCTCGAGGCCCCAGTCCTCGCGGTGCGCGCAGGGCAGCATCGGGCACTGGACGCCGCAGCCCATTGTGACCACGACGTCGACCGGGGGCAGCTCGTCGAGCGCCTTGGGACGAAGCCTTGCCGTGTCGACTCCCGGCACGTTGCGAAGGAGCCGCAGCGCGTCGGGGTTCACGGAGTCTGCGGGGTGTGTGCCGGCCGAGAACGCCTCGAACGCGTCCGAGGCGAGCGCCCGGGAGAGCGCCTCGGCGATCTGGCTCCGGCACGAGTTGTGCGTGCACACGAACGCCACGCGCGGTTTGCGATCGGTGACCCTTCCCAGCGCTGCGCCCATGGCGGCCCCCTTCGCTCCTGCTCTGCCGGCAGATTGATAAACGTCGATGTTGAGTATACACTCCACTATATATCGACAGCCATCAATATGAGGAGAACGCGATGGACGAGCAGCAGGACGCATACGCCTGGGCGACGAGAGCCTGCGAGAAGAGCGGGGCGCTGGCCCCGGCCGACCTTCTCGAGGAGCTCATGGCTGCGCCGGAGTGTGATGCCTTTGGGCCCGTGCACCACTATCTGGTGGGGGCGGCGCTCGTCACCTGCGTTCGCAATGCGCGCGGGGAGGGGGACCTGCCCGCGCAGCTCGCAGAGCTCCGGGCGCGCTCGGGGGCGGTGCCCGGCGCGGCGTGCGCACGCTGGGGCGTGTGCGGCGCCGCGGCATCGTGCGGCATGGCGCTCGCGATCCTGCTGGAGAACGCCCCGCTTAAGCCCGAGGGCTGGAGCGAGTGCCAGCTCATGGTCTCCGACCTGCTGCGAGCGATCGCCGAGGCGGGCGCCCCGCGCTGCTGCAAGCGCGACGCCCGAGTTGCCGTCCGCGCCGCCGCCCCGTGGTTCGAGCGCCTGCTTGGCGTGGAGCTCGCGCCCGCGGCCTCCGAGCCGCGCTGCGCGGTCTCCGGCCGCAACGGCGCGTGCCTCGCGGGCGCGTGCCCCTACTTCGCCGGCGCGTAGCCGACCCGACGTCCTTCTCGCCCCGTCGCCCTACGCGTCGCGCCAGCGCTCGAGGGTGGGCAGCACCGCGCCCAGAAGCGACGCGCTCTCGTCCACGGTCCAGCCCATCGCCTCGGCCATGCGCGGTGCGCAGTCCTCGATCATCTCGTCCATCGTGGTCTCGTAGGTGTAGGCGCCACCGTCGTAGCACCAGCGGCAGAAGTCGGGGTTCTCGGCGCCGTTCGCGTCGTGGCCGAGCTGGTCGGGGCCGGTGAACATCATGCCGCAGCTCTGGCAGTAGTGCTCGGGCATCTCCAGCAGCTCGGTCACGGGGACGCCCAGCTCGCGCGCGATGAGCTTGGTCATGTCGATCCCGGGCGTGGTCTCGCCGCGCTCCCAGCGACTCACCGCCTGCCGGGTGATGTAGAGCCTGCGCGCCAGCTCCTCCTGCGTGAGCCCGCGCTCGCGGCGCAGGCGGGGCAGCACGTCCTTGATGGCCATGTCGGCCTCCCTTCGGCTTGGTTGCTGGCTCCAGTATCGCCGCACGGGGGTCTCGGTCCAAGCAACGCTTTGTTGCGCGCGGGCGAGGCGGCTCGCCCGCCGGCGCGGCCCCTTGGCCTCCTGCCGGCGCTTCTCGGTCGAAAGGGTTCCGGACGTCGCGGCGACTGGCGCACAATTCCGGAATTGTGCGCCAGCGGGCGGGGCGCGCTACTCGGCCTCGGCCCCCGTGCGGTAGCGCGCCTGGTACGAGAGCTTAACGACGAGCAGCGCCGTGGCAAGAAACACCAGCGTGGCCGCCACGGCGACCATCGCCTCGAAGCTCACGAGCGCGCCGACGAAGATTGCCACCACGGCGAGCAGGGGGATGGCTCGCACGAAGGTCCGTGCGATCTCGCGCTCCATGTGGGCGGTAAGCTCGTCGTTCTCGCGGGCGAAGTAGCGCCGGAGCTCGCGGTCGTCGGCGAGCGCGCGGCGCAGGCTCATCACCTGGCGGACGCTGAGGGTTGCCGCCACGGCAAAGCCCCCGGTCAGAAAGCCGCCGATGAAGTTGGAGGAGAACATGTTCCCGCGCAGGGCCGGCAGGCTCTCGGTGAAGGTGAGCATGACGAGCGCCACCATCACCGCGCAGGTCATGACGGTCGAGACGGTCTCGCGGCGCAGCCGACGCCGGGCCTCCGCGCGCAGCGCGTCGAGGGAGCCGGCGGGCTCGGGGTTCTTCTCGCCGTGGGACGGGGCAGGGTTTTGACGCAGGGTGTCAAGCTTGCTCATGCTGATCACAGCTCCTCGTCTATCTCGGAAAAGTCAAAGACCTCCTCGATGGTGAGCCCAAAGTACCGGGCTATCTTGTAGGCGAGCGGCAGCGATGCCGTGTACCTGCCCACCTCGATGGAGGTGATGGTCTGGCGCGTGGTGCCCACGGCGTCGGCGAGCTCGGCCTGGGAGAGCCTCCGCTCCCGACGCAGCTCCTTGATCCTCGTTCGCACGGCATCGCCTCCTTGGTCTTCGGCTGCAAAATGACAAGCGCGCTTTGCAAGATAAGCATAGTACGCTTTGCAAAAAGTGACAAGTAAGCTTTGCATAAGCCGGCGAGAAGAGTTTGGGCGAGAAGTGCGGCGCGGGCGAGAGGGCGACTCACGGCCCGCGGGCTATACTAAGGTCATCCGAGCCGGGAGGTGCGTATGGTCTCCTATCAGATGGACCTGAACGACGAGCGGCGAGCCGCGGCGATCGACGTCGCGCTGGCGAGCCCCGGCAACGTGCGCCGGCGTCGCATCGGCGGGCCTATTCTCGTCGTCCTCGGCGTGCTGCTCGTCGCGATCGGAGTGCTGTTTCTCGGCTCGGGGTCGGACGTCCTCGACGTCGCCTACCTCGTCCTTGGGGCTGTGGCGATCGTGCTCGGTGCGCGGGCGCGGGCGTTTCAGCGCTTTGTGCTCAGGCGCGCGGAGACGCTCGTCGACGACGCCTTCCGCTTCGGCGAGGTGCGCTACACCTTCGACGAGGACGGCGTGACCGTCGACTCGCAGGTCGGTCATGGCGTGAGCTACTGGCCCTCCTTCAGGGAGTGGGGGACCATGGGGGACTATCTCTACCTCAGGCGCGGGGACAACAAGCTGGTGCTCGTGGATTGCCGCGAGCTCGCTCCGGATGAGCTCGAGGAGGTCAGGGCGCTCGTTGAGCGCCACGTCGGGAGCCGCCGGGACGCCTAGGTCCGGGAGGCTCGTCGCCCTTCTCGCCAGCGCCCGCGTCCGCTACCTCAGCACGGACGCCGCGATGTAGGCGGCGTAGAGCACCACGAAGATTACGCCGTTCACGCGGCTCATCTCGTGGCGGCGCCCCACGTAGCAGAAGCCCACGAGCGCGAGGGAGAAGACGGCCACGAGCGCGAGGTCCAGGTTGTAGGCCGCGTCGTAGGGGATGGACGAGAAGAGCGCGGGGCCGCCCATCACGAGCAGCAGGTTGGCGATGTTGGAGCCGGTGACGTTGCCCACGGCGATGTCGGAGTTGCCGCGCAGCGCGGCCACGACGCTCGTCACGAGCTCGGGCAGGCAGGTGCCGAGCGCCACCACGGTGATGCCGATGACGCGCTCGGAGATGCCGGCGGCGGAGGCGACGAGCGTGGCGTTGTCCACCACGAGGTCGGCGCCCACCTTGAGCATGACGGCGCCCACGACGACGAGCCACAGCGCCCAGGCGACGCTCGGACGCCGTCCGCCCGCGGCCTGCTCCCCGGCGCCCTCCCGCGAGCCCACGTCCTTCTCGCCCGCGCCCTCCTTCAGGCCCATCTGCGTGGTCCGCACGAGAAACGCCGCAAAGGCCACGAGCAGCACGACGCCCTCGAGGCGCGTGACCTCGCCTCCGGTGTTGGCGAGCAGCGCGAGCAGCGCGCAGGCGGCCACGCCCACCGGGATCTCAAAGCGGATGGTGCCGCGCGAGAGCGCGACGGGGGCGATGACGGCGGAGAGGCCGAGGATGAGCAGCAGGTTGGCGAGGCAGCTGCCCACCACGTTGCCGAAGGCCATGTCGGCGTGGCCCGCTGCCGCGGAGGTGATGCTCACGACGAGCTCGGGTAGGGAGGTGCCGATGGCGACGACGGTGAGGCCGGCCACGCGCTCGGGCATGCCGAAGCGCGCGGCGAGGCGGCAGGCGCCGTCCACGAGGAGGTTGGCTCCGCCCACGAGCAGGCCAAAGCCGACGACGATTGCGATGAGGCTGAGAAGCACGACGATCCTTTCGGGTCGGGGATACCACATCTAGTATTCCTGAGGGAAAACCACCCAAGATGCGGTCGCCCCCCGACTCCCGAGCGAATCCACAGATCTACGCCTGCGCGCGCTCGTCCAGCAGGAACCTCCAGGCGGGCATCACCTCCACGCGCACCCCGTCTTGCTCAAGGATCCCCTCTTCCTCCTTGGTCACAATGACAAGCCGCTTGGTCGTATCGTCTGCGCGCGCCAACCGGATGAGGTTGCCCACCTCGCGATCACGCGCCTCGCCGGCGATCGAGTAGGCAACCTGGACGGCAAGACCGGCCTCGGGGACGTAGAAGTCAACGTCAACGCCCGTCCGCGAGGACTTTGCGTAGTGAAGCTCCTCGCCAAATCGGTCGTAGAGCGCAACTGCTATCTCGTTTTCAAGCAGGGTCGTCTCCCGGTCGAAGAGGAACAGGTTCAGAAGGCCGTTGTCCGAGAAGTAGTACTTGGGTGACCCCTCTCGCTCAACGAACTTTGCGGTTGCGTTGGTGATGCTGAAGAGGAGGTATGCCTCTCTCGCGTAGCCAACATATGAGATGACAGTGTCTTTGGAGATACCGTACCCGATGCCCTTCAGGGCGTTGTGGAGCGTGGAGAACGATACGTCCGTGCGGACGGTCTCGGCGACCTTCTTCATGAGCACGCGCAGCGCGTCGACGTTGCGCACGTTGTGGCGGGCTGCGATGTCGCCGAGGAGCACCTTCTGGTAGACGTTTTCGACGTACTCGCGCGGGGAGGCGTAGCGCAGCGACTCGGGAAATCCGCCCTGCTGGTAGAAGACGTCGAAGTGACGCGAGATGCGCCCGACGTCCCGCGTTGCGTAGAGCGCGCTCCCCTCGTGGGGCTGCCCGCAAGCGTCGAGATACTCGTCGAAGCGGTAGGGCGTCACGTGCAGCGTGAGGTACCTGCCCCCCAGCGTCGAGGAGACCTGCCGGCCAAGCATCGTGGCGTTGCTGCCCGTGATATACACGCGCTCGCCCGCGTCTGCGAGGCGGCGGGCAAACTTCTCCCAGTTGGCGACGATCTGGATCTCGTCAAAGAAGTAGTAGCCTCGCTCGTCGCTGAGTTCGCTCTGAGCGAGCAGGATGTCCTGAAAGTCGTCGGAGGTGAAGCCTACGAGTCGTTCGTCCTCAAAGTTGACGTAGATGATGCGCTCCCACGCGACACCGCTCTCCACAAGACCCTGCGCTACTCCATAGAGCAGGGTCGACTTTCCCGCGCGTCGCAGGCCCGTGATGACGTAGTTTGCCTGGGGGTCGAGCGAGTAGCGGCGAGGAACGACTTGCGCGTTGCGGATGACCTCATGCTGGTCGAAGATGATGCGCTTGAGCGCTTCTCGATTCATGGCACCTCGCCTCATCCATCTTGTCATCTATGGTCGACAAAACTATATCAAATTCGTCTTTTATATTCGACAAAAATGATTCACTTCGTCGATTATGAAAGACGGACAGAGAAATGCCGGATGATTTGAGGCCGGGATAAGCTGTTGGACAGCTCGCGCCCCCTGGTCGTCATCTCGCCGCGCACGGCGTGCTACACTGCCCTGTGGCCCACTGGGCCCCTGACGAGGGCAGCCGTACCAGGAACGCAAAGACGGCGCATCTACCGAGGGAGGCTTATATGGACTGGGTCGTGCTCGTGTGCTCCGGGATGCTCGAGGCGGTGTGGGCCCTGGCGCTCGACCGCGCCGAGGGATTCACCAGGCTCCTGCCCTCGGTCGTCTTCGTGGCGGCGCTCGCGGCGAGCATGATCGGCCTCAGCCACGCCGTCCGCACCATTCCCATCGGGACCGCATACGCCGTGTGGGTGGGCATTGGAGCGGCGATTACGGTGGCCTACGGCATCGTCACGGGCGCCGAGCCCTTCTCGTGGGCCAAGGTCTTGCTGCTCGCGGGGCTCGTCGGCTGCGTGGTGGGCCTCAAGGTCGTGGGCGGGTCCCACTAGCCCGTCGGGTCACGGGCCCCTCCCTCGCGCTACAATTCCGGCGAGAAGAACGGTGGGGCAGGGAGGCGCACATGGCAATCGAGAGCGTGGCCATCATCGGGCGCGGCGCGGTGGGGATGCTCTACGGCTCCATCGCCGAGAAGAACCTCGGACCGGGCGCCGTCGAGTTCGTGATGGACGACGAGCGCTTTGCCCGGCACGCGGGGGAGACGCCGGCCGTCAACGGTGAGCCGCTGCGCGTGCGCACGCTGCCCGCGAGTGAGTCCGGCCCCGTCGACCTGGTGATTCTTGCTACCAAGGCGACCGGGCTCGACCAGGCGCTCGACACCATGGGGCGGCTCGTGGGACCGCGCACGTCGATCGCGTCCCTGCTCAACGGCATCACGAGCGAGGAGCGCGTGGCGGAGCGCTTTGGCTGGGGGCGCACCGTGCTCTCGGTCGCGCAGGGGATGGACGCCGTCTTCATCGGCGGCGAGATGACCTACACCCACCCTGGCGAGATCCGCTTTGGCGCCGCTCCGGGGACCGAGCCGGGCGTGGTGGACGAGGTGGCGGACCTCTACGCACGTGCTGGCATCCCGCACGTGGTCGAGGAGGACATCCGCCGCCGCATGTGGGTGAAGCTCATGCTCAACGTCGGGATAAACCAGACCTGCATGGCCTACGGCGGCACGTACGGCACCGCGAGCGAGCCGGGTGGCGAGCAGAACCGCTGCTTCGTGGCCGCCATGCGCGAGGCGCTTGTCGTGGCGCGCGCCGAGGGCGTCGACGTGACGGAGGCCGACCTCGCGCAGATGGCGGACCTTGTGGCGAGCCTCGAGCCGGACGGCCTGCCCTCCATGGCGCAGGACCGCATCAACCGTAAGCCGACCGAGGTGGAGGAGTTTGCGGGCACCATCATCCGGCTCGCCGAGAAGCACGGTATCCTCGTGCCCACCAACCGCTGGCTCTACGGGCGCATCCACGAGATCGAGGCAAGCTTCTAGGCCTTGGGACGCGACGGGCGTGCCGAGTCGCGGGCGCTCGCGGGCACGGGGGTGTGCAAGACTCGCATCGAGTCGCCGGACGGGCGGGACGGCGAACGGGCGTGGACCCCGCGACCGCAGAGCCACAGGCTACCCCTCGAACGCCCAGTCGCGCGAGACCGCGTTGGCGCCCAGCTCGAAGTGAAGGCGGGCGATGCCGAGGTCGACCTTGCCGCACGAGAGCGCCGGCAGCGCGCGGGCGCGCACCGTGCGGCCGTCCTCGAGCAGCTCGAAGCGGAAGCGCTGCTGGTTCAGGGCCGTCGGGGCCAGGCGGGCGGCCTCGACGCCCGCGGTGAACCACGCGGGCGGCTCGCCGGATGCGCGGCAGAGCTTCTCTGCCGGCTTCACTGGGTGTCCGGCGCCGTGTCCCTCTCCGTAGCCGAGGGCGATGGCGAGTGCGTACCTCTCGCCCGCCCCCACGCGCGCGGGGCTCCTCCTGCGGTCGTAGGTGAGCGCCACCCAGCAACTGTCCACGCCCAGGGCGCGCGCCAGCAGCACGATCCTCTCGCCGGCGTAGCCCACGGCCTCGTCCAGGCCGGGCCCGGCCGGACCCACGAGGGCGAGGTGGTTGCGCACGTTGCGGAAGCTGCCGTAGTGGGCGAGCCTGCCGTCGAAGGCGCCCGGGGCGTCGAGGCAGAGCTGCATGCTGAGGCCGGCGCGCTCGTTCTCGGCGGAGACCTGCTCCTCCAGGGCCTCGCGCGCCGCGCCCTCGATCGGGCGGTCGGTGAAGGCGCGGACGGAGTGGCGGCTGCGCATGAGCTCGGTGAGCGCGCCAGCGTCGAGCGCGGCGACGCGGGCGTCAAAGGGTGTCGTGGTCATCTGGGCGTTCCTTTCGGTAGGCTGCGTCTTTTCCGTCTCGGCGGGGGCATCTCTCCCCGCGCGCATGGAGCGGGCGACGAGCTCTTGGTCCGCGCTGTCTCCCCAACGGTTCGCGGAGCCGAGCGGATGTCGTGAGGGATTATCCCCGCGACCGGGCCGGCCGCAACCATCGGCAGAGAAAGACGAGGCGAACGCACCCTCCGCCCGGCTCAGTGCGGGTCGGGCGGAGAGGCTTACATCTGGCGGCGAAGGACGCGGGAGGCGACGGCGGCCGCGACGCCGAGAAGCACGAGGGCGAGAAGGACCTCGGGGCGCGTCGCGGCGTCCGACGTGTCCGGGCTCGCCTGGGTGCCTTCTTGGCCCTGCTGCGCCGAATCGTCTCCGGGGGTCACGGGTTCGGAGGGCTCGTCTGGGCTGTCCGGGTCGGTCGGCTGGTCCGGGTCGTTGGGGTCGGTCGGATCGTCCGGCTCGTCGGGCTCGTCCGGGTCAGACGGCTCGTCGGGATCGGTCGGCTGGTCGGGCTCGTCCGGGTCGGCCGGCTGGTCAGGCTCGTCCGGGTCGGTCATGCCCCCGCCTCCCCCGGCCACGAGGTTCTCGAAGAGCGCCTCGCCGCAGGGCTCCCATCCGCCCTCGCCGAGGACCTCGGTGGAAAGGGAGGTCGCCGCCTCGTCGCCGGTCCCGTCCCCGCGCGCCGTCACGCTGACGCGGTACGTCCGCTCGTCATACTCGACGCTGCCGTCGGGCTGCGTGGGGACGTCCTCGGTCACGAGGAAGGTGCGCGTCAGGCTGCCTCCCGCGGGGACGTCGAGGACGATCTCGCCAAAGTCAACGGTCCCGTCGGCGCGGTTGCGCGCAACGAGCGCGCTCCCGACGGGGCTTCCGCTCCCGTCGACTTCCTGGGCGCGGAACGCGAACTGTCCGTCGGCGAGCGTCCCGCCGACGAGCTCCTTGCGCGCCGCGAGCGGCGCGACGGCCCGTTGCGTCTCGTATCGGTTGACAAACGCCGCCGCCGCGACGGGCTCCGTCGTCCCGTCGTCATCGATCAGCTCCACGCGCGCCTCGCTTGCGGAGAGCCTCCCGAGCGCGTCGGCGACGACGTCGACCTCGAACGCGAAGCTGCGGCGGTCGTAGCTCACGCCCGTCTCCGGTATCTCCGGGAGCACCTGGCTCAGCACGAACTCGTACGTCCCCGGCCGGTCGAGCGTCAGCTCGGGGAGGGGCAGCGGCGACGCCACCCCGTCGGGCGACGCCACGCTTGCGGCGCTCGCCACGACCGCTCCGTCGCCGCGCCTCGCGAGCTGGTAGGAGAACTCCCCCGTTGCCTGCGCGCGCCCCACGAGCGTCGAGCTGGCGTCAGGCGTCCACGCGGCTGCCACGTAGCTCTTCTCGTTGACAAAGGTCAGCGTGGCGAGCGCCCCGCTGTCGACCACGCCGCTCTGGGAAAGGCCGGGCGTGGTGGCGTAGCCCTGCGCGGAGGCGTCCTCCTGCGTCACGCTGACGCTTCCTGCCGGGAAGCCCTCAAAGGTCAGGCTCCCACCTGCCGGCACGCTGACCGTCGCCTGCCCGTTCACGAACGCGGCGGTCCCTCTCTCGCCGCCGCCGAGCACATAGGGGAGCTCTCCGGTTACGGGCGAGCCGTTTTTCGTCGTCGCCTCGACGGCGTACAAGAAGGACCTGCCGGCCGCGGCCTCATCCTGCGCCGCATCCCCCTCGACCAGGCTCTCTATCGCGAGCGAGCCGTGAAGGTCGCGCACGTTGAGGAAGTAGGCGGCGCTCACGGCGCCGCCCCTCGCGACGGTGCCCGAGCAGGACGTGGACTCGACGCCCTGGGCGATGTCCTCGGCGCTGCCCGCATAGGTCACGTAGTCCTGGGCCCCCTGCTCGGTGACGGTGTACCCAAGCCCCTCGGGCAGGCCCTTGATGAGGACCCCCTCTCCGCCGCGCAGGTCGGCAACGACTGCGGTGCCGTCGGCGTCAAAGACGATGGTCCCGCTCTCCGTAGCCGTGCCGTCGCTGCCGTAGCGCGTCATCTCGTACGTGCGCTCGCTCGAGAGCCCATCCAGCTGAACGGCAAAGTCGAACGTCGCCCCCGGGTCCGCCGCGTTGCCGGCGACCACCTTGGCGATGCCGAGCGCGCCGGGCGTGCTCACGTTGGTGAAGCTCGCCAGCGCGGGCTGCGCCCCGATGACGCCCCGGTCGCCCGAGGCGATCGTGAGGTAGCCATCGGCCGCATAGTCCTTCTCGCGCACCTCGAAGGCGGTCCCTTGGGGCAGCCCGTCGAGGGTGAGCTTCTGCCCGTCGGAAAGCTCCGCCGCGAACGAGCCGCTCGCGTCAAGGCTCGCGGTTCTCTCTTCCCCGCCGACCTCGAAGTTCAGCTCGCCGGAGAGCGGCTCGCCGCCCTCGCCGTCGGTGAGCGTCACCGTGAACTCGAACGCGCGTTGGTCGCCGCCGCCGACAACGTGCTTCTCCACGGAGAGGCTCCCGTAGGCCATGCGCGTGTTGGTGAACGCCGCCCGGGCGGTCCGCCCGTCGACGTCAATCGCCCCCGCGGCGTCGGTCGTCGTGACCTCGTAGTCGCCCGCGTCCTTCTCGCTCACCGCGTAGGAGGTGCCCACCGGCACGTCGAGCAGCGCGAGCTCCTGCCCGCCGACGAGCGCCGCGTCCCGCCCGTCCTCGAGCGTGACGGTCCCGTCAGCGCCGATCGTCGCCGTGCCGCTCGCCAGGACCGCTCCGCCCGCGCCCCTGAGCTCGTAGGGCAGGCTCTCCGGGAGTCCTCCCTCGTGCTCGAGCGTCACGTCGAAGGGGAAGGCCCGCGTCGTCTCCGCCGCGTTGCCCGCGACGGACTTGCTCACGACGAGCGTTCCCACCTGCTTCGTGTTGGTGAAGCGCGCCGTGGTGGTCCCTGCCGCGAGCGCGCCCGCGGCCGCGGTGCCCGAGGCGCCGTCAGGCCCCGTGACCTCGCAGGATGCGACGAAGCCGGGCACGGCCCGCTCGCTCACCGAGAAGGACGTCCCCGCCGGCACCCCCGAGATCCGCGCGGACTGGCCGTCCGCCAGCGAGAGCTCGATGCTGCCGCCCTCGGGCGTGACGAGCTCGGCCTCGCCGGAGGGCCCCGTTATCAGAACGGGGGCGTCGAGCGGCGTGCCGTCCGCCCGCGCGAGCGTGACGTCGAAGGTGAACTCTCGGGCGAGCTCGGAGTCGGTGAGCTCGTGAGCTCCGCCGGCGAGGTCCTTCTCCACCACGAGCTCCGCGCTTCCCGTCTGGGGCGGCAGGACGAGAAGGCCGTTGTTTCCCAGACGCGCGCGCAGGTGGATTCCGTCGTCTCGCGTCTGCTCGATGCCCAGGCGCTCGGCGTACGGGGCGCTGCCCGTGACGTTGGCGTCCTTCTCGCGCGAGCCGAGCTCGACGGGGACGAGGTGCTTGGGCGTGCCGGTGAGCGCGAGCCACTGGCCGTCCGCCCCCTGTGCGAGGCGTCCCGCGAGCTCGCTCGGGGCGACGTAGGGAAGGTAGACGGTGCGCTGCGTCGCGGGCTCCTCCACGCCCGGCGCGGTGAGGGTGGCATCGTAGATCACCTTGGCGTAGTAGTAGGTCGCTCCCGCGACGGGATCGGTCTTGAGCGGCTCGAGCTGGTCTGCCGCGGGCAGTCCCGACGCGGGTGGCGTCTGGCCCGCCCTGAGCGAGAAGAGCGGCGCGTCGTGCGCGAACGAGTAGTAGGAGTTGCCCGGGGCGACCCACGCCGAGGCGCTCGCGCCGGCCTCCGCCGACGTGCCGGCCCCGTCGAAGGCGCTCGCGTAGAGCAGGCGCCCGCCCGACGCGGTCTGCGCGACGTCAGCGCCCGCGGCCTGGGCGAGCTCCTCGTCGCTCACCGCCTCGCCCGCCTCGATGCGCTCGAGGAGCGCCTCGACGGGGGCGGTGGGCCGCACCTCGTAGACGAGGCGCACGGGGTGCGTGTCGCCGCCGTCCTCGAGCGCCATCGTCGCGGAGCCGTCCTCGCGCACGGTCACGCTCGCGCGCCGCGCGGGAACGGCCTCGACGGGGGCCGAGAGCAGAAGCGTCTGCCTCCCGTCGTCGATGCCGGTCTCCACCATGACCACGAAGTCGTAGAGCGCCGCGTCCCCGCCCGTGTACTGGTTCTCCAGGTTGCCGATGTAGAAGTAGGTCTCGCACACGGCCGTGGCGCCGGCGGTGCGGGCGGCCTCGACGCGCGAGCGCACGCCTGCGTCCGCCTGCTCCCAGGTTCCGTTGGCGATGGCGTCCACCTCGTCGGTGCGGGCAAAGCGGTAGGGGAGCCCGTCCCCTGCGACCATGCCGTGGCTCTCGTCGACGTACCACGAGGCGCGGTTCGAGAACGACGTCTCTCCGTCGTAGTAGATCTGGCGGTCGAGAAGGGCGTCGTAGAAGAGGCCGTAGGCGTCGCCGCCGAGGTGGTAGCGGGCGTTGACCGCGCTCACGAGGTAGGCGAACTCGTGCGTGGCCTCCACGTCGAAGGGGTCGGTGATGCTGGCCTGGGTCGCCTGGGCGGCGAGCGCGCCGTCGAGCAGCTCGTTGCCGTACACGATGCCGTCGACGCGGCCCACCAGCATGCCCGCGCCCACGCGGTCTCTCACGCTCACACGGCTCCCGCCGGGCAGCTCCGACCCTTCGCCGCCCGAGGTCGGGGCGTCGTACTCGACGTCGAGCATGCGGTCGACCACGGTGTCGAGCGCCCAGGAGAGCGCCCGTGCGCTGCGGGCGGAGAGGTACTCGTCGACGGAGGAGAGCGCGTAGCCGTCGTCCGCGGAGACGAGGCCGGCCACGACGGGCAGCTCCACGGTCTCGCGCACGAGGCCGGACCCGCTCGACCCCACGAGGCCGAGCGACGCGACCTTCTCGCCCGCGGCGGCCGCCTGCCCATAGGCGCGGGCGGCCTCGCGCAGGTTGTTCGCAAGGTCGACCTGCTGGCCGGCGACCGTGCCCTCGAGCGTCGCCGACTCCTGGCCGCTCGCGGTCTCGATCAGGTAGGCGGCCATGTCCGTGGTGTCGAGCCCGGTGGTGTAGAGCTCGAGCTCGCCGCTCGCCCCGGCGCTCTTCCAGGCGTTGCTCACGCGCTGGGCCTCAAGGCGCACGGTCAGCATCGTCGCGAGCGGGGCGTCCGTGCCGTACCCGGTCTCGCGCGAGCTGGGCAGCGGGCCGAGGAAGCCCGTGGGGTCACCCGCGTAGGCCGGTGGCTGGTCGATCTGGACGCTTGCCATCGAGGGCGCCTCGAGGGACATGAGCACCATCACGGGGGCGCGCCCGGCCGCACTGGCGTCGTCGGCCGCGGCCGCGAGGGACTCGCCCGCCACGTAAGCGGCGCGCTGCAGGTAGAGGCCGGCGCCGAAGGAGCCGTCGTGGGTCTTGGCGCCCGGGTCGGAGGAGCGCGCCACCACCTCGAGCGCGGCGGGGGAGGAGGGGGTCGCCGGGACAAAGCGGACGTAGCGGCCCTGGTTGTCGGGCTCGTACGCCGCGAGCGGCATGAGCGTCGTCACGTCGGAGCTGTAGCCGACCACGCTCACGCGGGTGGGCGTCGAGCCGTCGCGGTTCTTGGCCATGAGGCGCGAGATCGCGGAGTTGAGGGCGTCGGCGAGATGCTCCGCCTGGGCGCGCCCGTCGTAGGTCCTGTCCACGAGCAGGCGGTTGAGCGGGACCACGAGTGTGACGTCGTGGGCGGGCCCTCCCTCGTGGCGGAAGGACGCAGCGCTGGAGAGGGCTGAGAGGCCCACGAGAAAGCCGTGCTCGTCGTCTTCGAGGGAGGCGGACAGGCCGGCGGCGCGCGCCTCCTCGGAGCTGCCGTAGACGGACTTGTCCACCCAGATGCGCCCGGACTGGCCGGTCGAGTAAGAGAGGGGGCCGGAGCCGTCGCCAAAGAGGTCGACCCAGCCCTGCGAGGTGCCCGGGTCGGTGAGCTTGAGGATGGGGTCGGCCAGCGCGGGGGAGGGTGCGAGCGCGAGAACGCAGGCAAGGAGGGCGAGAAGAACGAGGGACAGGGCGGTGAGGCGCGGGGTGCGGGTTGCGCGGGGCATGCGGGCTCGATTCGTCGAGGGGGTAAATGAACCTCGTTTACCCAGATTCTAGAATGCTAGACCCGGCGGCCGCGGGCGGCGGCCACGAGCGGGTCGCCGCGGCCGGCCGGCGCGGGCCGCGGGCCCGTGCCCGCCCCGCGCCGCACGGCGGGCTCGGGACCAGGCTTCAGCCCTCGTCGGAGGCCCGGCGGCCGCCCTCACGCGCGGCGCGCGGGCAGCCGTACCTCGAAGACCGAGCCCCTTCCCGGAGAGCTCTGCACGTCGATCGATCCGCGGTGCAGCTCGACGATGCGCGCGGCGAGGGCGAGCCCCAGCCCGCTGCCCTCGCCCGCGTGGCTCGTGTCGCCCTGGTAGAAGCGGTCGAAGAGGTGCTCTCGCGTCGCCTCGTCCATGCCGCACCCCTCGTCGGAGACCCAGCAGGTGACCTCGCCCGCCTCGTGGCCCTCCTCGCCCTGGCGCCCTCCGTAGAGCGCCACGCTCACGGTGCCGCCCTCGGGAGAGAACTTCACCGCGTTGTCGATGAGGTTCACCCACAGCTGCATGAGATAGTCCGCGTTGCCGTCGATGACGCAGGGGTCGGCGCTCACGTCCACGCGCACGCCGCGCCGCGACCACTTGGGCTCGAGCATCACCACCGCGCGTCGCAGCTGCTCTGCCACGTCGACGCGCTCGACCTCGGGCAGGATCTCCACGTGCTCGATCTTGGAGAGCGCGAGCACACGCTCGGAGAGCCCCGCCAGGCGCTGGGACTCCTCGATGATGATGTCGAGGTACTCGGCGCGCTCCTCGGGGGTGAGGTCGTCCTCGCGCAGCAGCTGCGCGAAGCCGCACAGCGAGTTGATCGGCGTGCGAAACTCGTGGCTGAAGTCGCTGATGAAGCTCTCGCGCATCATCTCCGTGCCCGCGAGCTCGCGCGCGGCGGTGTTGAAGCTCTCCACGAACTCGTCGGCCTCGCGCAGGTGCACCGTCCCGCGCGGCCGCTCCAGCCTGAAGTCGAAGTTGCCACGCGCGAGCTCCGCGAGCGCGGCGGTGAACAGCCTCAGCGGCCTCACGAGCGTTCGGTTGACGCCCAGCGCCACGATCACGGCGATGACGACGCTGCCCGCGAACATCACCGTCACGACGCTGCTGACGCTCACCAGCCGATCGTAGGAGAGCAGGCCGTGCGCCACGAGCGCGCCGCCTGCGAAGCCGACCACCGTGCAGATCAGCACGACCACCGCCATCACGGCAAGCACGAGCGCCCCCACCAGGCCCGCCGTGCGCACCTTCGAGAGCGTGCCCCAGAGGTAGTCGTCCCGCTTGCCGCCCGTTCTTCTCGCCTGCGCCATGGGTCCTCCCGTCGTCGACGCCACTATGAAAGCGCACACGCGTCACGGGATTGTAAACGGGCTCGTTTACCGGGAGTTGAAGGTGGCTTCACGAGGCGGTCGGAGGATGGTCTCGTCAAGGGGGGCGGGAAGGTCCCGCCCGGGAAAGGAGAGCATCATGTACTGCAGCACCTGTGGAAGCGAGCTCAACGGCACCGAGAGGGTCTGCCCGGCCTGCGGGGCGCCCGTGGCGCCGGCGCCGGTTGCCGTCTCCGCGCAGCCGACGCACAGCTCCTACGAGTATGCGCGCACCACCGTTGCGAGCGACCTCGTCACCGTGACCTGCGACTGCTACGAGAACCTCGGCTGGGAGCTCACGGGCTCCAAGGCGTCTCCCGCGAGCGGGACCACCGCCCTGGCGTTTCGTCGCAGCCGCAAGATCAAGAACAAGGCGCAGCTCGTGAAGATCCAGCGCACCATGGACGACCTCATCGAGTCGATCTCGACCTTGGAGGCCGAGAAGACCCGCAGGGCGGGAATGCGCGCGCTCACGCTGGGCGTCCTCTCCGCGCTCGTGCTCGGCGTGGGCATGTGCTGCACGATGGTCTGGGACCTCATGCTCCCCGGCGTCATCGTGGGCGTGCTGGGCATCGCTGGGTGCGTGGCGACGTGGCTGCTCTATCGCTCGACCGTGGCCAAGGAGACTGAGCGCGTCACGCCGAGCATCGAGGCGGCCTACGACGGCCTGGCCACGGCCTGCGAGGAGGCCCAGACCGTCCTCGCCGCCGCGTAGGCGGGGGCGCCAGGAGGGTCCGGGCGCGCGGGACGGGGAAGTCCGGGTTTTGCTCGAGCAAAAGTCGGAGTTGGGGCGCTCGTGGGCGCAGCCTGCCGTGCCGCTACCGGCCCTCGACCTCGGCAGGCGAGCGCAGCGCGCGGTTGGCACGTCGGAGGAGCTCGGCCCCCGTGAGCACCAGAATCACCAGGATCACGGCGCCCGTGGCGTTGATGGTCACCATGTTGAACGTCTCTTGCCCCGGCGTGCTGAACGCCGCGAGCATGGCAACCTCGAGCGCAAAGAGCGAGACGAGCACCTCGGCCAGCCGAACCGCGTACGCCGACGAGAGGAACAGGCCCGCGCCCTCGCTGCGCCGCACCCTCACGAAGCGCACTACGCACGAGATGAGCGTGTAGAACGTCCACGCGGCCATCGCATAGATGAGGTACCCCTCATAAACGAAGCCGCCCTCGTGGGAGTTGAGCAGCACCGTCATGCCGGCGAGCATCACCGTGGTCACGATGAGCATGATGCCGCAGCGGCGCTGTGTTAGGATCTCGCCGCGCGTGACGGCCTCGCCCTCGCCGCCGCGCAGGTGGCGCACGAGAGAGCCGCGCATGATGGAGAGAAACAGGTAGTAGACGGCAAGCGTGACGTACCAGGCGGACTGCAGCGTCACGCCCATGACCGCGTTGAAGACGCACCAGACGACGCGCAGCACGCTGGACGCCGAGAAGGACAGCTTGGCGCGGAAGTCCGCGTCGGAGACGATGCGGTCGACGAGCGGGTTTGCCGGCAGCGCGGCGTGCAGGCGCTCGAGCGGGCGCGCGGCGGCGACGCTCGCGCACACGGCGACGAGCGCGTAGGCGGAGATCGCGTAGGAGAGGTAGGCAACCGGCGTGTCCTGGTTGCCGCCGAGCAGAAAGGTCCACGCGAGCCCCGCCGCCGCCACGGCGACGAGCGCCGCCAGCGCGGGTGCTGGCGGCGTGAGCGCGTGCCGGAGCGCGCCGAGTATGTCGTCCCTGCTCGCCATGGGCCGCAGCCTAGCGGGCCAGCGTGAACGCATCGTAAACGGTGAATCGGGGCCAGGCCCCGATTCACACACCTACGCGAACAGCGCGCCGGTACGCCGGTAGCTGTCCGCGAGGTGCGTGGCGGCCACCCCGAGCGCGAGCCCTGCGACGGTGGCGAGCGCGAGTCGTGCGACTGTTCCGATCATGGCTGCTTCCCTTCTTCCGGCGGGCTGCGCGTCCGCTCCCAACTGACGGCACCCATGCTGCGCCCCGCCCGTGAACGCGCCGTTCACGGGCGATGAACGGCCTCGTTTACGCGGCGTTCACGCTCGTGCGCCATCATGTGCTCAGGCGACGGAGGCAAGGGGACGCGATGGCGAACATCCTGGTGGCGGAGGACAACAGAAACGCCAACAAGCTCATCTGCACGGTGCTCCGGCGGCAGGGTCACGAGCCCATCGCCGCCCACGACGGCGTCGAGGCCCTCGACGCCTTCGACGAGCACCACATAGACCTGCTCATCGCCGACGTGATGATGCCGCGCATGGACGGGATGGAGCTCGTGCGCCGCATGCGCCGCGCCGACTTTGACCTGCCGATCCTCATGCTCACGGCCAAGAGCGCGCAGGAGGACAAGAACGCGGGGCTCATGGCCGGGGCCGACGACTACCTGACCAAGCCCGCCAACATGCAGGAGCTCGTGCTGAGGGTGCGGTCGCTCCTGCGCCGGGCCGGCGTGCGCGACGAGCGGCGGCTCGAGGTGGGCCGCGTGGTGCTCGACGCCGACGCGCTCGCGGTGGTGCGCGGCACCGAGGAGGTTCGCCTGCCGCCCAAGGAGTTTCGCCTGCTCCAGTTCCTTCTGCAGAACCCGGGGCGCACCTACACGCGCATGCAGCTTCTGGACGAGGTCTGGGGCTGGGACACCGAGAGCGCCGAGCGCACCGTCGACGTGCACGTCAACCGCCTGCGCTCGCGCTTTTCCGGGTGGGGCGACTTCTCCATCGAGACCATCCGCGGCCTGGGCTACCGCGCCGTCGTCCCGGGGGAGTGAGCCGGCCAGCGCGGCTCGCGCGCGGGGCGAGAGGGGCCCGCTTGCCTATTCGGAGCCGGGGACGCCTCGCGAGGCGGTATCGTGGAGGGGACACGATCGTCGCGCCCGCGCGCATCCGGAGAGGGAGAGCCATGGCAACCGAGAAGAACCACGCGTCGAGCTCCGAGAAGTACCCGCTGCTGTTCTCGCCCCTCAAGGTGGGCACCCAGGAGATTCGCAACCGCGTCTTCATGCCACCCGTCTCGACCAACCTGGCCGACCACGGCTACGTGACCGACGCCCTCATCGACCACTACGCCTCGCGCGCCAAGGGAGGCGTGGGCCTCATCGTCACCGAGGTCGTGACCGTGGAGCCCACTTACGTCTACCTGCCCGGGGACATGTGCGTGGCGGACGACTCCTACGTCCCCGGCTGGGAGCGCCTCGCCGCCGCCGTCCACGAGCACGGCGGAAAGATCCTGCCGCAGCTCTTCCACCCCGCCTACATGGCCTTCCCGATTCCCGGCACTCCGCAGCTGATCGCCCCGTCCAACGTTGGCCCCTACTACGCGCGCGAGGCGCCGCGCCCCGTGACGCGCGAGGAGCTCAAGGTGCTCGTGCGCCAGTTCGGTGACGCGGCGGAGCGCATGCGCCGCGCGGGGACCGACGGCGTCGAGATCCACGCCGCACACGCCCACGGCCTTCTCGGCGGCTTTCTGAGCCCGCTCTACAACAAGCGCACCGACGAGTACGGCGGCGACATCGACGCGCGCCTGCGCCTCACCCTGGAGGTCGTTCGCGAGGTGCGCGAGCGCTGCGGCGAGGACTTCATCATCGACGTGCGCATCTCCGGGGACGAGTACTCCGACGGCGGCCTCACGATCACCGACATGTGCCACGTCGCGCGAGAGCTCGAGCGCGCGGGGGCGGACCTGCTGCATGTCTCGGGTGGCACCACGATCAAGCGCGGCTCGGCAATTCCCGCCGCGGGCACGCGCCAGGGTAGCCACGCCGAGGTGGCGCGCCAGATCAAGCGCTGCGTGAGCATCCCGGTGGCAACGGTCGGGCGCATCAACGAGGCGTGGATCGCCGAGGAGCTTCTCGAGGAGGGCGTGGCCGACGCCTGCATGATGGGTCGCGCCAACCTCTGTGACGCCGAGTTCTGCAACAAGGCCGCCATGGGCGCGACCGACGACATCCGCCCCTGCATCGGGTGCCTCCGCTGCCTCACGGGCATCATGTTTGGCAAGCCCATCGCCTGCACGGTGAACCCGGACGTGGAGCATGACGACGGTGCGGTGGAGCCTGCCGCCGAGAAGCGCGACGTGCTGGTCATCGGTGCGGGCCCGGCGGGCATGGAGGCGGCCTTTGTGGCCGCGCGCCGCGGGCACCACGTGGTTCTCGTTGACGCGGCAGACGAGCCGGGCGGCACCATGCGCATCGCCGCGGTGCCCATTGCCAAGCAGGACCTCGCGCGGGTGATCAAGTTCCAGGCGCGCCGCCTCGAGCAGGCGGGCGTGGAGGTGCGGCTGGGACGGCGCCTCACGGCCGAGGACGTGGCGCGCGACTTTGCGGGCTACGAGGTTGTCCTGGCAACGGGCGCGGAGCCGATCGTGCCCGCGTGGGCGGGTGCCTTCAAGCAGGCCGTGACCGCCGACGACATCCTTGCCGGTCGCGCGTTCCCGGGCAAGAAGATCGTCGTCGTGGGCGGGGGATCCGTGGGCTGCGAGGTCGCCGACTATCTTGCGCCGCTGGTGAACGATCTTGCCAAGGGCAACCGCGACATCACGCTCGTGGAGATGGGTCCCACGCTCGACCCGACGGAGGGTGCTGCCGGTCGCGCCGCGCTCATCACGCGCATGATGAGCAAGGGCGTGCACGTGCTCACGGAGACACGCGTGACAGACGTTACCGAGGACACGATCGTCTGCGAGCGCGCGGGCGAGAAGCTCGTGCTTACCGGAGCGGACACGATGATTCTGGCGCTTGGCTACCGACCGGACGGCTCGCTTGCCGAGGCTCTGACGGCCGTCGGGGCGCGCGTTCACGTGATTGGCGATGCCGAGAAGCCCGGCAACATCAAGGACGCGATGGCCGCAGCCTACGCCCTCGCCCGCGAGCTGTAAAAGGTGTAAAAGGGGGACGTGTTCTTCCTCTCAGAGTTTTCGGGACAGGCCTCGAGTGTTGCTCGAGGCCCGCCCCAGACTCTCTGAGCGGAAGAGCCCGCCCCCCTGCGGCCTGTCCCGAAAACTCTGAGAGGAAGAACACGTCCCCTTTTTACAGCTCACCAGAGAAGTCCTCGTCCCACTCGTCATCGGGGGTGAGCTCGCAGCAGTCGAGCAAGCAGAGGAACTCGTCATCGCTGACCGTTGCCGCCTCTGCGAGGGCGCGGCGGTGCTCTGACAGCTGATGGAGGGCTGAGCGCGCGTCTCCTGGCCGGTCTTGATCGTAGGGGGCAAGCGCCTCAAAGGCGTCAATCTTGGTGCGCGGCGGGACGGGGGCGCCGCGGACGAGCTCGATGAGCGCGCGCGGAGACGGGGGATTGTCCGCAAGGAAGCGGGCCATGTCCTCCGACGGCATGCAGGTGTCGAGTATTTTGGCGAGTGTGGCGGTGCTGATGGTTTTCATGGCTGTTCCTGCCTGTCTTTGCTGGATACAGCCGTTATACGAACTCGGATGGGCTAGTTTTGTCGCGTCGAGGCGTACTGGGAGATCGGTCGCCAGATTGTGGAGGCGACGGGGGAGCGCGCCGAGTACGGGAAGCATCTCCTTCAGTATCTGTCCGAGAGGTTAACGGCGGAATATGGAAAAGGCTTTACGGAGAGGAACTTGCGCCAGATGCGCTCATTCTATCTGGCGTTCCCAATTCGGCACACACTGTGTGCCGAATTGGGCTGGTCGATTTATCGGCGCTTGACGCGCATCCCTGACCAGGAACAGCGCGAGTTCTACATGCATGCAGCGGCGGAAGAGCGCTGGACCGTCCGTCAGCTCGACCATCAAATTGCAACGTTCTATCGCGAGCGCCTGCTCTCCTCGCAGGGCGAGAAACGCGAGCTCATCCGCGCTGAGATTCAGCGCTCCGAGCCGGTGACGGTAGCTGATGACTTCATCAAGGACCCGTACATCCTGGACTTCCTTGACCTAGGTGGTCGCACGGACTTTGACGAGCATCAGCTCGAGCAGGCGCTCATGACACGGCTGCAGGAGTTCATGCTTGAGCTGGGACGAGGCTTTGCCTTCGTTGGCCGCCAGTACCGGCTCGATGGCGAGCAGGCGAGCTACTACGTCGACCTGGTCTTCTACAACATCAAACTCAAGTGCTACGTGCTCATCGAGCTCAAGACGCGTCCGCTCAACGCCAAGGACGTGGGACAGATGGACTTCTACGTTCGCCTGTTCAACGAGAAGTATGCTGGCTCGGACGACAACCCGACCATTGGTCTCATTCTCTGCTCGAGCTCCGACCGAACGGTGGCAAAGTACTCCGCGCTCGCTGACGGCAAGGGGCTCTTCGCATCGAGTTATGTCACGTGTCTTCCCACCGAGGAGGAACTGACCGACGCCCTCGAGCCCACGCGTCGCGCAATTGCGGAGGCCCGGGCGGAGCGAGAGGAGAAATAATCGCCAGGCGCCCGTCTACTTGTTTGTAGACGGGCGCCAATTAGAAAACCGAAAAAGGTGCTAGAGCTCGCGCTCCATGGGAATGGCGACGTAGTGTGGTGTGCTCACGGGCGCTCCGGCAGGCTCAAAGCCGAGTTTGGCCCAGAACGTTCGTGCCGGCTCGTTGCCCTGGATGTAGGCCAGGCGTACGTGAGAGAAGCCCTTGGCCCGTAGCCGGTGGAGTTCATCCCGCGCAACTTGGGAACCAATCCCGCGTCCATGCCACGCTCCGTCGACCATGAGAAGTCCTACGTAGACAGCTCGCTCATCGGGGTAGCCGCGGACGATGTCCATGACGGCAACGAGCTCCCCCTGTGCAAAGAAGCCGAGGAAAACCTTCTGATCGGCGCGGCATCCGGGAGGGAGCTCGCGGAGCGCCTGGGCTAGGTTCTCGAGTGTCGGCCGTTCACCGTAGAGCTCGTAGTACGCGGGGTTGCTCTCGCAAAGGGCGAGGAGAGCGGGAAGGTCCTCGTCGGTGAGCCTGCGTCGTGCAAAGGGGGAGAGGTCGACTACGCGTACCGTGCGGCCGTACTCGCGCAGCAGCGCAATCAGGTCCTTTGTGGCGAGAAGGACGGTCGCGGTGTTGTCGCACGGGTGCACAGTCACGCACCCGGCATCGACGAGCTCCTGGTCGATCACGACCTCCACGCGCCGCTCGACGGCGTTCAGCGCCCCGAGCGGCGTGACGGAGCCGGGCACGAGGCCGAGCATCGAGCGCAGGTCCCTCTCGCTGGCAAACGAGAGGCGGCGCGAGCCCAGACGCTCCTGGATCTCCCGCAGCGAGACGTCCTTCCTGTCCGGAAGGCAGACGAGATAGTACGCACGGTGCTTGTCGTCGCGCAGAAAGAGGTTCTTGGCGCCAAGCTCCTGATGGGGTATGCCCGCGGCATGCGCCTGCTCCACAGTGAAGACCGCCTCGTGCTCGTAAAGCTCGTAAGCAATATTTTCCTGGTCAAGCAGGGCAAGCGTCTCTCGCCTGCCGAGCATGGCTAGCGCTCCAGCTTCTTTACGACCTCGATCGCGGGGTCCACCTCGGCGGCAAAGGCGTCGAAGTCGGCGTAGGCGCCGACGATGCTGCCGTAGTGGGTGGGCACCGCGGCGGCAGGGCGCAGCGCGTTCACAAACGCTGCGGCCTGGCGCGGGTCGCAGGTGTAGGTGCCGCCGATCGGCACGAGCGCCACGTCGCAGCGCACGGCCTCGTTGTCGGAGCTCTGGTCCGTGTCACCGGAGACGTAGGAGCGCGTGGGCTCGCCGTCGAGCGTCACCACGTAGCCGAGCCAGCCGTTCTCGCGCGGGTGCATGCCCAGGCGCTCGGGCTCCACGTTGTAGGCGGGCACCGCCTCCACGCAAAGCCCCGGCAGCTCGAGCCTCTCGCCGGCAACCATGAGGTGGGTCTCTGCCGCATCCAGCCCCGCAACCTCGCCGGCCATGCTCGCTGGCGCCACGACCACGGTCTTCTCGCCGGCAACGCGGGCGTAGTCCTCGGGCGAGAAGTGATCGTAGTGGGCATGCGTGACGAGCACGTAGTCCGCGTCGTGAACGGCCTCCTCCTCCGTAAGCGCAAAGGGGTCGAAGTAGACGACGGTGCCGCCAGCTCCCTCAAGGCGGA
Source organism: Candidatus Olsenella pullicola (assembly GCA_019117265.1). GTDB lineage: Bacteria > Actinomycetota > Coriobacteriia > Coriobacteriales > Atopobiaceae > Thermophilibacter > Thermophilibacter pullicola. Next base: position 3,610 of record DXAB01000104.1, on the reverse strand, counting down.
TGGCGCTCTGCGTGAACACGCGGACGTTCTTGAGGCTAACGCTCATGACGACCCCTTTCGGTGTAGGGCGAACACGTCAATTCCTCTTGCCAAAGAGGCCGCCCAGCCCGCCGAGCATGCCCCCCAGGTTGCCGGCGATGGCGCCAAGGTTGATGCTGCCGAGGTCAAGCTTTGAGATGTCGAGGCTGCCGTCGGCGATGCCGCTCTTCACGCCGTCAACGATCTGAGAGAGGTCGCCCTCGCCGAGCTCGAGGCCCGTGATCTCCTCGATGGTTCCCTTGGGGTCGGCGAGAAGGCCCTGGGCCTTCTCCGGGGCCTCCGCAAGGGCGGCGGAAACCTGCGCGATGATTGCCTGAACGTCCATGTGCATCCTTTCGTTTTGCCCCGGGGCGTGCTTGCCCCTCTAGGGTACCCGCTTGCTGCCGCGCATTTCACCGAGGTTCATGAGCGCACGCTCCAGATTGAGGACGAGTGGGTAGGGGAGCAGCTTTGCGGCAACGTAGAACGCGCGCATGTCCGCAGACGGTATGCAGAGCGCGCGTCCCTCTCGCGCCGCCCTGAGGCCGAGACGAGCCACGCGCCCCACGTCCTCAAAGCCGGTGAGACCCGCCATGCGTGCCGCCACGTCGTCCGCGCCGGCGTGGTCGAGAAAGCCCGTGCGCATGAACTTGGGGCAGAGCGCCGTCGCATGGATTCCCACGCTCCCAAGCTCGGCGTCAAGCGCGCACGAGAAATCCAGCACAAAGCGCTTGGCCGTCGAGTACGTGGCAAGGCCCGGCTGCGGCATGAAGGCGGCAACGCTGGCCACGTTGAGGATGCGCGAGCCCGCGGCCATGTACGGCAGCGTGCGGTACGTGAGCTCAACGGGTGCGAGCATGAGGAGGCGCACCATGTTGGCGTTATCCGCCGCCGGCATGTCTGCAAAGTCGCCAAACGTCCCAAAGCCGGCGTTGTTGACGAGAAGGGCCACGCGCGCGCCGGGCGTCTCGGAAAGCGACCGCTCAAGCACGTCAAACGAGACGGGGTCCGTGAGGTCGAGCGTAAAGGGGCGCACGCGAGGGGAGGTGCGCTCGGCACGGCGCGAGACGGACCAGATCTGGTCGAGCGGGCCGAAGGCGCCCTCGGCGAGCTGCTGCACGATCTTGGCACCCAGCCCGGATGACGCCCCGGTGACGATTGCGATGTTGGTCATGGCAGGAAACCTCCGCGCAGGACAGACGTTTCCCCCATTGTCTCACTAAAGTCCATCAACGGGCGTTGTTCTCGTTTCTCGCTTGGTGGGAAGGCCCCGATTGGCAGGAGTGCTCGACCTCGTCATGCTGGCGGGCCTGCCGCTCGCTGCCCTTGCCACCAAACCCCGCCCCGACTCAGTACCCGGACATCGTCTTGTCGGCGTTGAACAGGCGCTTCATGAGGGAGAACTCGCTGCTGGTAAACTGACGCAGCCGCTCGACCTCCGTCCGTCGCTGCCCCGCGCGCGTCACGAGGCACACCGGTATTGAGGGGGCGTCTGCGGGGTCCACGTCGTGCATCATCGCAAAGGGCCTGATGCTCAGCGCCTTGAGGTTGATGCCCATGATGAAGCCGTTCTGACTCTCCAGGAAGTCAACGACCCCCTCGTTTGTGTCGATGGGCACAAGGGGAGACGCAAGCCCCGCCTTTCGGCAGGTGACGAGGACGGTGTCGTTGAAGCCATCAACCTCCTCGGACCAGAGCGCGGGGTAGGGCTCGAGGTCGGCAAAGGAGAGCATGGGCTTCTTGCGCAGCGGGTGGTTCCTGCCAAGAAAGACCCCCGGCATGACCGAGCCGATCTGCACGCACGAGCACTGAGGGGCGCTCAGGCGGCCAACGGTGAACAGCGCGTCGAGCGCCCCTGCCATCAGGTTGGCATACGCCCTGCTTCCCACGCTTATGGAGAGCTGCGTGCTGATTCCGAGGGAGCGCGTCATGAGACGCGCGATTACACCGCAGATGAACTCGTGCTTTGAGAAGGGTGGGGTCACCAGCGCAAGGCGAAGGTCGCTGCGCCCGCAGACCGCCGTGTCCCAAGAGCGCGCCGCGCGCTCGACGAGCTCAAAGCTCGTCATGGCCTCTCGTGCGGGCCCGAGGATCGTCTCGCCGAGAGGGGTCAGCCTCACTCCCTTTCCCGCGCGGGCAAACAGCGGCCCGCCCAGCTCCTCCTCGAGCTCATGGATGGACTTTGAGACCGCCTGTACCGTGACCCCTTCCTTCTGGGCTGCTGCGGAGAAGGTCCCGGTGCTCGCCGCGAGGCAGAAGAACTTGAGTTGTCGGATGTTCATGCGTGCCTTTCGATGAGGGCAGAAACACCAATTAGTGTAGGGCGCTGTGCGGAGGTGGGGGGCATATGTTGCTCTCAGGGAGCGTATACCCAGCTGAATGCGTTGCTTGGGCTCCTTGCCTCCCTCGATAGTCAACTAGAAATTGAAAGAGGCGGAGAGAGGGGAAAGCCTGTTTTGAGCCTGCTCTCATTCAGGTAACACTGAACTGGTGCACGCCCATCGACGCTCTCTTTAAGGAGCCCCATGATCCCAGACGCTACGCCCACTCCCTCAGCTAGCAACGAGCCCGCAGAGAAGCGCAAGATTCCGCTCGTGATGCGCCTCTTCGGCATTCTCTGTTCGGTCCTCGGTGTGTTCACCGTGTTTGCGGTCATCGTCTTTGCCGCCCTCATGGCATGGGCGCTCCAGGCCGACCCGTCGATGATCATCGTGGGCACCGACCCCACGCTGCCCGTGGTCCTTCTCGTCATCAGCTACCTCGTTACCATAGGAAACGCGATGGCCCTGCTCGTCTTTGGCCACTCGCTGCGCAAGAGCCAGCGGCGCAACGCGGTGCGCTGGTCGCACGTGCTCATTGGCACCTCCGTCATTCAGATCCTGCTGAAGATCATGTTGCAGGGTATTGACACCACGCTCATCTCCGATGCCATCCAGCTGCTCATCCTCGTGGCGATCTCCGTTACCGTGGACCCGTCGCTGCGCAAGGAGCGCGAGCTCAAGAGGCGCGTGCAGGACATGGTGGACCGTGAGGCCGCCGAGGAGGGCATGCTCGGGCGCGACCTCGAGGGCAAAGGCTACATCGAGCTCAACTTCTTCAACCTGTTCTGGGTCTTCGTGATTTGCTGCGTGCTCGGGCTCGTCATCGAGACCGTGTACCACTTCGCGGTGGTGGTCCCCGGAGAGATTCAGGACCGCGCGGGCCTGCTCTTTGGGCCCTTCTCGCCCATCTACGGGTTTGGCGCGGTGCTCATGACGGTGGCGCTCAACCGCTTCTATCGCGCAAACCCCGCGATCATCTTTGTGGTTTCCGCCGTTATCGGCGGGCTCTTCGAGGCGGCGACGGCCTGGTTCATGGAGATGGGCTTTGGCGCCGTGGCCTGGGACTACTCGGGTTCCACGATCTTCGGGCTCTTCCCGGACCCCATCGCCGCGATCTTTGGCGGGCGCACGTCCGCCCTGTTCATGTGCATGTGGGGCGCGCTCGGCTTTGTGTGGATCAAGCTCTGCCTGCCGTGGATGCTCAGGCTCATCAACCTCATCCCCTGGAAGATCCGCTACTCCTTCACCACGCTCTGCGCCGTTCTCATGCT
>DXAB01000103.1 GCA_019117265.1 Candidatus Olsenella pullicola | reverse complement strand
GGCAGGAGAGCGCCCTGGAGGAGAAGCGGGGCCTGCTGAAGGACGTGGAGCGGGCGGACAGCCTGAAGCTGTCCCCCATGACCTATCCCGGGGGCCGCCTGCTGGAGCTGCGGGATGCGGCGGTCTGCTTCGGCGGGCGGCCGGTGTGCGCCCCCTGCTCCCTTCAGGTGGCGCCCGGGGACCGGCTGGCCATCCTGGGGGGAAACGGGAGCGGCAAGACCAGCCTGCTCCGGCTGCTGATGGGAGGAGGTCCCCAGCGCCGGACTGGCACCGCAATGCGGTTGACGAGCGTGGACTTGCCGACGTTGGGACGGCCGACCACGGCGACTACGGGCTTTGGCATCTGTTCTCCTTGCTATTCCATTGGCTCATGAAGTCTAGCACGAGCGGCAGGTTTTGGCCGGTGAGCGCGCTAAATCCTCACGTTTTGCGACTCCGGCCCTCACGCGGCGCCCTGCCTGGGGGAGCGCGTGCCCCTCAGGCGCCCACGTGCTCGCAATGTCATGAATTGGGCAAAAGGTTTGATGCTCTTCTTGATTTCTATCAATATTTTGTCCATAACATAGCTTGTGAAGGAAAATTGCAGCGTATTTTTCTCTTCGCACCCACGTGATGCGGCCCACACATAAAACATTTGCCCCAAATCTGGAGAGAACCCAACGAGAAGAACCTTTTGAGAGGCGCTCGCAGCCGCCAAACGCAAAAGTCTTGTATTTTGGGCAGGAGCACGGAGTGCCCAGGGCGCAAGAGGGCTGTGGCACAATGGCTGCCGAGAAGAACGGGGGAACCATGGCAGAGCAGAAGCGCGCGGACTACGCGTCAACGCGGCCGCAGGCAACGGGCGCCTGGGTCGCGGGCGTCGAGGAGGGAAGCCCCGCCTGGGAGGCGGGCATCGAGCCCGGCATGCGCATCGTCTCCGTGAACGGCGTGGAGCCCCGCGACATCATCGACTGGCGCTGGGAGGCCGACGGAGCATATTGCGAGCTCGAGGTCTTTGACCCGCGCGACGAGACGACGACCCCCTGCGAGCTCTGGCGCGCGCCCGGCCAGGACTGGGGCGTCGATTTCACCGACGTGCTCTTTGACGGCATCCGCACCTGCGTGAACGCGTGCCAGTTCTGCTTCATGGCGATGCTCCCGCCCGAGGCCCGCGCCACGCTCACGCTGCGCGACGACGACTACCGTCTCTCGTTTCTGCAGGGAAACTTCGTCACCCTCACCAACGTCACGGACGCCGAGGCGGAGCGCATCATCGCGTGCGGCCTCTCCCCCATGAACGTCTCCATCCACGCCATAACGCCCGAGGTCCGCCGCTCGCTCATCGGCCGCCACGCCCAGCGCGGCATTGACGTGCTCGAGAGGATCCTCTCCGCGGGCATCGAGGTCCACGCGCAGATCGTGCTCTGCCCGGGCATCAACGACGGCGAGGAGCTGCGCGCCACGCTCGACTGGGTGGAGGCGCGCCCGGGCATCACCTCGCTCGCCATCGTCCCGCTCGGCTACACCAAGCACAGCCGCCGCTTCCACAGCTCGTACTCCGACGATCTAGAGGCGTCGCGCGACGTGGTGCGCCTCCTTGAGCCCTATCAGGCCCGTGCGCGCGAGACGCTTGGCATCACGCGCTTCCAGCTCTCGGACGAGTTCTACGTGGACGCGCGGCTGCCCGTGCCCGCCGCGGAGACCTACGACGGCTACCCGCAGTTCTATGACGGCATAGGCATGCTCAGGAGCTTTCTGGACGAGACGGCCCTCGTCGCGCGCGAGCGTGCCAGCGAGCTCGCCCACATCGACGCAAAGCTTGCCGAGAAGGGCCTCCAGGCGCTGCTCGTCTGCGGCGAGGCCGCCCGCGAGACGATCGACGCGTTCTGCAGGACCGCCTCACCGGAGGGCCGCGCGCGCACGCTCGCGATACGCAACGACTACTTTGGCGGAGACGTCAACGTGACGGGGCTCATCGTCTCGGAGGACCTGCTCGCCCAGCTCCCCGAAAGCCTCGCCGAGACCCTCGTGGTCCTTCCCGAGGTCATGTTCAACTTTGACAGGCTCACGCTTGACGGGGACACGCAGGGCCACATCCTCGAGGAGCTCAGGCACCGAGGCGCCATATGCGCGACAAGCGTGCCCAACCCCGGCGACTACCTCGACGCCCTTCTTGCCGCGCTAGACGGGTAAGCGCCCCTAGGCACCCACCATCCGCTCGATCTCTGCGCGGACGGCCTCGATCTGCGATGCCGGCGTGCTGGCACCGGCCGTGATGCCAATGAGGGCCGCATCGGAGAACCACTCGGCGCGCAGCTCGTCGGCACCCTCCACATGATGCGTCCTGGGGCAGCGCGCCGTGGATATCTCCGCCAGGCGCGTGGTGTTTGCCGAGATGCGCCCGCCGATGACGATCATCACGTCCGCCTCGCCCGCGAGCCGCTCGGCGGCAGCCTGGTGGCCAGACGTTGCCTCGCAGATGGTGTTGATGACGCGCACCTCCTCCGCCACGCCAAGAAGCGCCTCGACCACCTCGGAAAGAAGCGCGCGCCGTGCCGTCGTCTGCACCACGACGCCCACCTTGCGCGCGTGCGGCAGCGCGGCGGCCTGTTCGGCGGAACCCACCACCACCGCCCCCGGAGCGTGCGGCAGCGTGGCCTCCACCTCGGGGTGGCCCGCCTCCCCCACCACAACGACCTGGTAGCCCTCGCTCGAGAGGCGCTCCGCGGCCAGGTGAACCTTCTTCACAAAGGGGCACGTCGCGTCGAGCACGCGGGAGCAGAGCTCGCGCGCGCGAGCCTCCTCCTCGGGAACCGTCCCGTGCGTGCGCAGGAGAAGCGTGTCGCCCGCCGCCTCCTCGGGCGAGCCCACGGCGTCCACGCCCCGAGCGGCGAGGTCGGAGATGACGCGCGGGTTGTGGATGAGGGGTCCGAGCGTGTGGACCACGCCCGCGCCCCCCGCCGCCGCGGACTCAACCATCTGGAGCGCGCGCTCCACGCCGTAGCAAGCGCCCGCCTCGTCGGCAACGCGAATCTCTGGCATCAGTCCCTCACCTCGGGATGCTCGGCGCGCAGATCGTTGCGCAGCCGGTAGACGCGCTCCATGCCCACGCGCTCCATCTCGGCGAGCTGCTCCTTGCGCTTCTGGGCTGAAAGGTCGCCCCACTCTATGGGCTCTCCCACCCGCACGAGCACGGGACGCCTAAAGCGCAGGTGGCGGGCGCCAATGATGGCGATGGGCTGAACCGGCGCCTTGGCGAGCTGGGCCATGATGGCATAGCCGCCGTGGGACCTCTCGTCGGCGTCGTCGCGCACGCGGGTCCCCTCGGGATAGATGAGCACGCACTCGCCGCGCATGAGCATGGCCCGGGCGCGGCGGACCGTCTTCATGTCCGCGGTGCCGCGCTCCACGGGAAAGCCGCCGGCACGCGAGAAGAGCCATGTGGCGGGGAGAATCCGGTCAAAGTCGCTCTTGTAGACGATGCGAACGGGAACGCGGGCAAGCCACATCGTGACCACGACGACCACGGGGTCGAGCATGGACTCGTGGTTCATGATGAGGATGCGGCCGCACGCGTCGTTCAGCAGGCGCTCGGCGCCCTCGATCTTCCACGGCCACAGGAGCTTGGTGATCACCCAGAGGATGCGCACGATCACGCCGATGAAGATCCGCCCCGGGAGCGGGTGCTCACGGATGTCGTGGTCGTAGTAGTCGTCAAAGCTGTTGCCCGCAAAGGCCCGCATGCGGCCCCCGGCCTGGGCGGCGCCGTCCTTCTCGACCATTAGGCGCTCCTCTCGGCACGAGCCGCAAGCTCCGGAGAGAGGGCGAGAATGGCCTCGACCACCTGCTCGAAGGAGAGGTCCGAGGAGTCGATGCGCACGGCGTCCTCGGCAGGGCGCAGAGGCGAGGCCTCGCGCGTGGAGTCGTACTCGTCGCGACGCACGAGGTCGGCAAGAATTGCGCGCTCGGCAGCTTCGTCAACAAGCACGCTCTCCCCCGTGGCGAGGTTGCCGCCACCACGCTGCACGGCACGGCGGTGCGCGCGGGCCTCGGGCGAGGCGCTGAGGAAGACCTTCACGTCCGCCGCGGGAAAGACCACGGTGCCAATGTCACGGCCCTCGGCGACCACGTCGCCGCGCTCGCCCGCCCTACGCTGGAGGGCGACCATGACCTCACGGACGGCGGGGTTGGCGGAGACGGGGGAGACCGCGAGCTCGACCTCGGGGGTGCGAATCTGGCTCGTCACGTCCCTCCCGTTGGCGCGCACGCGCTGGCCGCCCCCGTCCGTCAGGAACTCGATGTCGATCTCCTCGGCAACGCGGGCGACGGCCTCGGCGTCCTCGGGGTCCACCCCGTCATCGAGGCACGTGAGCGCAACGGAGCGATACATGGCCCCCGTGTCCAGGTACGTAAGACCGCAGCGGCGCGCCACCTCGCGCGCGACGGAGGACTTCCCCGAGCCGGACGGCCCGTCAATGGCAACGATCACAGCTGCTCCCTTCCCTTGCGGAGCGCCTCAAGCGCCCCGACCTCATCATCATGTAGCTTACGCCAGCCCCCCTCGGCAAGCCCGGAGAGCGTGAGCGGGCCAAACGCGTCCCTATGCAGGCGGAGCACCTTGTGCCCCACGGCCTGCATCATCTTCTTGACCTGGTGCTTGCGCCCCTCGTGGATGGTGAGCCCCACCACCGCGTTCTTCTCGCCGCCTCCCGTGCGGCCCGCGCCACGGGGCGCCACCACCGAGAAGAGCGGGTCACGCGGCGAGAGGAGCTCCGCTCGCGCCGGTGCGGCGGGGCCGTCCTCGAGCATCACGCCCGCGCGCAGCCGGTCGAGGTCGCGCTCGTCGGGCGTCCCGGAGACAAGGGCAACGTAGTGCTTGGTGACGTGCCGCGAAGGGTGAAGCAGCGCCTGGCCGAGATCCCCGTCGGTCGTGAAGAGGAGAAGGCCGGTCGTGTCCATGTCAAGCCTGCCTACGGGGTAGAGCCCGGGGAACTCGTCAACGGGAACGAGCGCGGCCACCGTGGGCCGGGCGTAGGGGTCGCTCATCGTGGTGAGGTAGCCCGCGGGCTTGTAGAGCATGAGGTAGGCGGGCCTGGCCTCGATGCGACACTCAATGCCGTCAACGGTCACCACGTCACGCCTGGGGTCCACCTTGCTTCCGAGCTCGCTCACCACGATGCCGTTCACCCGCACGCGCCCGGCGGTCATGAGCCGCTCCGAGCCGCGCCTGCTCGCCACGCCCGCGCGCGCGAGAAAGCGCTGCAGGCGCATGGGGTAGAGCCCGTCCTCGCGGATGGGGTCACTCATCCTCGCTCACACCCGCCCCATCGGAGGCGGCGGGGGCGCCGTCTCCCTGCCCCTCTCCCGCGTCATAGTCCTCGAGAAGCGCGCGCTCCTCGTCGATGTCCGCCTCGGCCTCCTCGAGGGTCGACTGGATGGAGCGCCCGGAGAGCCGCTCGCGGATGAAGCGGCGGGACTCCTCGTCAGGCGCAAAGTCCTCGAGGGGAGGGAGCTCGCGCAGGCCCCTCAGGCCAAAGTGCTCAAGGAAGAGGCGCGTGGTGCCCCAGAGCTGAGCCTGGCCGCGGTCCCTCTCGCGACCGACCTCGCGCACGAGGCCCTTCTCGCGCAGGGAGGCGATGACGCCATCGGAGTTGACGCCGCGGATGGCGCGCACGCCCTCGCGCGTGACGGGCTGGTGGTAGGCGATGACGGCAAGCGTCTCGAGGGCCGCCTGGGAGAGGCGCCGCGTGTCCCAGGAGAGCACGTAGTCCGCAACCTGGTCGTGATAGGCGGGGTGGGTGAAGAGCCGCCATCCCCCGGCCACCTCGCGCAGCTGGAAGCCGCGGTTGGCGTCCTCGTACTCCGCCGCGAGCTCGGCGAGCGCCCCCGCGACCTCGCCGGGCTCGGCGCCCGCGGCGCGCGCGAGGTCGGTGGCGGGCACGGAGTCGTCGGAGACGAGCAGCAGGGCCTCGAGCAGCCCCTTGAGCGAACCAGACTCGAGCCTCTCAAGTCCTGGCATGGTCATCACCTCTCGTTAGTCGCAACGGACGTCGTGGCTTCGGAAACGTTGGCCTGCGGGGAGCCGGCGCCATCGGCCTCGATCTGGGCGAGGACGGACTCGTCGAGCTCGTAGGGGGCGGCGCCCTCAACGTGATCGATGAGGATGTCGCCGAAGAGCTCGTCCTGGCGGATGGTGGCAAGCCCGCGCTTGTAGAGCTCAAGGATGGCGAGGAAGTTTGCCACAACGACCTCGGGCGTCTCCTGGCCGTCGATGAGCTCGGAGAAGCTCACCCTGCCGCGGCCGCGCACGAGCCGGTCAACGGCGGCAACGGTGAGCGCGACGGGAAGGCGCCTGGGGGCCACGTGCTCGGCCTCAAGCAGGAAGGTCTCCCTGCGGCTGTCTATGTCCGCGCAGATGACGGCAAGGCTGCGCAGCGTGATGCCCTCGAGGTAGTCCGGCATGAGGGTGAGAAACTCGGGGTCGGGCCCAATGGTCCTGGGGTGCATGCGGCCCTCCGCCTCCGAGCGGGCCGCGAGGGCCGAGGCGGCGCCCCTGAACTGCTTATAGGCAATGAGGCGGGCGATGAGCACCTCGCGCGCCTCGTCAGGGGTAAGCCCCTCGAGGTCGTCGCCCTCATCGTCGAGCTCGTCCGCAGAGCGCCTGATGGGCTCGTCGGGCACAAGCGAGGCGGCCTTGATGTCAAGGAGCGTTGAGGCCACGAGGACAAAGTCGCTCGCCACGTCAAGGTCGAGGTCTGCCATGCGCTCGACCTCCTCGAGGTACTGGTTTGCGACCTCTGAGACGGAGATGGAGCCAATGGTGACCCTCTGCCTGCTCACCAGCTGGAGGAGCAGGTCAAAGGGGCCGGAGTAGGTCTGGGTGCGGACGCGGTACGACACGGCCTACACCCCCGTTGCCAGCGTGACGAGCACGTCGTAGAGCCAGCCCGCGGTGGCGTTGAGGTAGATGCCGAGCGGGTCAAAGCCCAGAACCGTGGGAAGGACGTAGAGAATGAGGATGAGCCCCACCATGGCGTACTGGCTGAGCTCGTAGAACTTCCTTCTCGCCTCGCCCGTGAGGAAGAAGAGGACCACCTTAGAGCCGTCAAGCGGAGGAAAGGGAATGAGGTTGAAGAAGCAGAGCACAAGGTTTACGTACATGTAGGTGGAGAGCAGGTCGAGCGTGCCGCCCACAAGCTCGATCGAGAGCGCGCCGGAGGCATAGGCGCCCGGGGCAAAGGACCAGAACGCGCCGAGAAGAGCTGCGCCAACGAGCGCCTGGAGCACGTTGGAGGCAGGTCCCGCCAAGGCTACGAGGAGCTCGTCCCTGCGGGGGTGGCGCAGCCGGTAGGGGTTGTAGGGCACGGGACGCGCAAAGGCAAAGACCGGCCCACCGAGAAACGCCATGATCAGCGGCAGCAGAACGGAGCCAAAGCCGTCGAGGTGGGCACGTGGGTCGAGCGTGAGACGGCCCGCCTCCTTTGCCGTGGGGTCGCCGAGACGATAGGCGACCCACCCGTGGGCGACCTCATGCACGATGGCGGAGAACATCACGAGGAGCACGGTCACCGCAATGGAGACGAGCTGTTCGGTTGAGTAGAGCACGGCCTCTCCCCTCTCGCGGCGCTAGCGCAGCGAGGCAGAAACGCGGCAGCAGATCCAGTCGAGCACGAGCAACACTATAGCAACGATGGCAAAGTCTCCCCTGAAGGCCCCCTCAAAGGGCGTCTGAAAAACGAAGAGTCCACTCATCGGGGCCGGCATGAGCTGGGAGACGAGGGAGTTGACCGGAAGGAGCAGGGAGCGAGGCCCCGCGGGCAGCACCGCATCGGTTACGACGAGCGCAGCGAGCGCCCAGGCGCAGGCCCTGAGCGCGCGAGCGAGTGCGGCAAGGAGTCCCGGCAGCAGCGCCCTACTCACTCAACGCCTCCTCGAGCCTCTCGGTGAGCTCGAGCCACTCTTGCTCGAGCGCGGGAACCTTCTTTGAGAGCGCGGTGTACTCGGTCATGCACTCGTCGAAGCGCTTGGCATCGTTGTAGAGCTCCTGGTCCGCCATGAGGGCCTCGAGCTCCTTCAGTCGTGCCTGCGCGGGCTCAAGGGCTACCTCAACCTCACGTAGACGGTCACGCTCGGCCTTGAGCGCGCGGTTCCTGCGGTTTCTCTCCTCGGCCTCGGCGCGGCGCTGCTCCCGCGTCTTGACGTTGCGGCCCGTGGACTGGGAAGCCTCGGGCTCAACCTTAGCCGCAGCCTTGGGCGAGACGGCCATGGCCTCCCCCTGCTCGCGCGCCTCAAGCTCGGCACGCTTGTAGAGGTAGTAGTCGTAGTCTCCCTCGTAGACGGTGACCTTGTGGTCGCGCACGTCAACGACCTTGTTTGCCACGGCGCGCACGAGGTGCTCGTCGTGGGAGATAAGCACGATCGTGCCCTTGAAGTCCACGAGCGCGCGCTCCAGAACGTCTACGGAGTCGATGTCAAGATGGTTGGTCGGCTCGTCGAGAAGCAGCAGCGGGTCGGGCGCCACGAGCATCTTGGCAAGCGCAAGACGCGCCCGCTCGCCGCCCGAGAGCACGCTCACGCGCTTGGTCACGTCGTCCCCGTGGAAGAGGAAGGCGCCGAGCAGGCGGCGCTCCTCGGAGGTGGTCCACCCCGGGGCCGCCTCGTCCATCTCCCCGAGGACGGTGTTGCCCTCATTGAGCTGCTCGAGCTGATGCTGGGCGTAGTAGGCCTGCGTCACGCTCTTGCCAAGGGAGACGCTGCCCTCATCCGGAGAGAGCTTGCCGTTGATGAGCTTCATGAGGGTGGACTTGCCGGCGCCGTTGGGTCCCACGAGCACCACGTGGTCGCCGCGATAGAGCTTGAGGTCCACACCCGAGTAGACGTGGTTCTCGCCAAAGGACTTTGAGACGCCCTCAAGCCTGATGACCTCGTCACCCGTGCGCGGGGGCTCGGGGAACGAGAAGTGCACCTTCTTGGTGCCCTCGGGCAGGATGACGAGCTCGCTCTTGATCTGCTCGATCTTCTTCATGCGCTCCTGCGCCTGCGCGGCCTTGGTCGGCTTGTAGCGGAACTTGTCAACGAAGACCTGCATGTGGGCGATCTCTCGCTCCTGGGCGGCGCGCTTGGCGCGCATCTGCTCGAGGTTGTCCTCGCGCTGCTTGAGGTAGGAGCTGTAGTTGCCCGTGTAGGTGGTGAGCCGGCGGTTCTCAACGGCCGCGACATGAGAGACGCAGGCGTCCATGAACGCGCGGTCGTGGGAGACGAGAAGGACGGCACCGTCATAGCCCGCGAGGAACTGCTCGAGCCACTTGACGCTCTCGAGATCGAGGTGGTTGGTCGGCTCGTCGAGCAGGAGCAGGTCGGGGTGACGCAAGAGAAGCTTGGAAAGAGCGATGCGCATCTGCCAGCCACCGGAGAAGTCGCGCGCAGGCTTGTCGAAGTCCTCAACCGGAAAGCCGAGGCCCGCGAGGATCTGCTTGGCGCGCGCCTCGAGCTCGTAGCCCCCCAGGCGCTCAAAGCGGTCCTGCGCATGGCCGTAACGCTCGAGCAGGGCATCGAGCTCGGGGCCGGGCTCGGTCTCGGAGATCTTGCGCTCGAGCTCGGCCACCTAGAGGATCTTGAGGATCTTGCGCTCTTGGGACATGGTTCCTCCTTAGGGGGACACGTTCTTCTCGGCTCCTCAACTATACCGCGCCGCCTGGCGCCCCACATCTCTATAATGGGCGCACGTCATTTCCCGTTTGGAGGATCAACATGACCAGGGTGGCTCTTATATTCGGCGGCGTGTCCACCGAGCACGACATCTCCTGCAGGTCCGCGGACAACGTCGCCTCGGCGCTCGGCGACCGCTGCGACCTCGTCCTCATTGGCATCACGCGCGAGGGGCGCTGGTTCCGCTACTCCGGCGACCCGTCGGAGCTGACGGCGGGCTGGGAGAGCCACGACTGCGTGCCCGTCGCGCTCGTGCCGGGGGCGGGCCTCGTCGAGCTCGCGCAGGGCGCGGCGCGTCATAAAAGAGGCACAGGGATTTCCACATATCGCAGAAAATGAG
>DXAB01000102.1 GCA_019117265.1 Candidatus Olsenella pullicola | reverse complement strand
CTCCTTTAAATATTGACCATATCTAAAATCCATTTTATCACCCTCTTTCATGGTACATGCGCGCCTTTGCCGAGTCCAACGGCGACAGCGTCGTCTGCATCGAGGACGACGACGTCATCAATCTCCACGTCCACAAATCACAGAAGTCCGAGATGCTCGAGGAGCACTTTGAGGCCAATTAGGATGAGCACCACGCCACCCACAACGCTCGCCGGCTTCTCGTAGCGCGCGCCAAAGAAATGCCCCACGGCAACGCCGGCAAACGAGAGGCCAAACGTAATCACGCCAATAAGCGCAACGGTAGGAACGATATCCACTGAGAGCGCGGCAAACGAGATGCCCGCCGCAAGCGCATCGATTGAAGTCGCCACAGCGAGGACAAGAAACTCACGCAGGTCAATCCGGCTCGTGTCCTCGCATCCGCAGCTCTCGTCCTCCTCATGGAAGGCCTCCCAGAGCATCTTTCCACCAATGAAGGCGGGCAGCGCAAACGCCACCCAATGGTCAACTGGCTCGATAAGCCACATGAACTGGCTACCGAGCGCCCAGCCAATGAACGGCATGAGTGCCTGAAAGCCCCCGAAGAAGAGTGCCAGCACCGCGGCGGTTCTCAGGTTGAGACGCTTCATGCCAAGGCCGCGGCAGATGGAGACCGCGAACGCGTCCATCGAAAGCCCGACGGCGATCAGCAGCTGCTCGACAATCCCCATGACGCCCCCTTTCGCGATGCGTCATCATACCACAGCGCTCTGTTACCAGCAGGGAAACTGCCTTGCGCTCCACCGCGCTAAAGCGTATATTCGACCATGCGCTTTAGCTTAATAAAGCGTCGCCGAGAAGAACTCCATGGGAGGGACAGCCATGATGAACAGAAGGTCGTTCGTGCTCACCTCGCTCGCAGCCGCCACGTTTGCCGCCACCAGCCTCGCTGGCTGCGGCGGCAACCCGGACGCGCCCGCGTCAACCGGAGACTCCGCAGAGCCGGAGGCCGAGGCCGGAACCGGTGCCGTTGACACCGGCACCCTCATCGTGGGCTTCGACGCCTCCTACCCACCCTACGGCTACCGCGACGACAACGGCGACTATACCGGCTTTGACCTCGAGCTCGCCCAGGAGGTCGCCTCCCGCAACGACTGGGAGGTCCAGCTCGAGCCCATCGACTGGGACGCCAAGGACACCCTGCTCGACAGCGGCGCCATCAACTGCATCTGGAACGGCTTCACCATGGAGGGCCGCGAGGAGGACTACACCTTCTCGGAGCCGTACATGCTCAACGCCCAGGTCATTGTCGCGCGCGCCGACGCCGGCATTGCGAGCTTTGACGATCTTGCGGGCAAGGCCGTGATCACGCAGGTGGACTCCGCCGCCTACAACGTGCTCGCCGGCGATGACGCCACGCAGGCAGACCTTGCCGCCACCTTCGCCAGCCTCGAGACCATCCCCGACTACAACACCGCCTTCATGCAGCTCGAGTCCGGTGCCGTAGACGCCGTGGCCTGCGACCTCTCCATCGCCGCCTACCAGCTCGCGGCCAAGCCCGACGCCTACGTCCAGCTCGACGAGCCTCTCTCCGAGGAGCACTACGCCGTGGGCTTCAAGCTCGGTGACGAGGCCTCCGCAGACGTCGTCACCGACACGCTGCGCGCCATGGACGAGGAGGGCTTTGTCGAGGAGCTCTGCGAGAAGTACGCCGACCAGGGAATCTCCTACACCAACTGGTGCCTCGAGTAGGCGCCCTCATCGCTTGGTCCTCCCGATGAGTCAAAAGGGGCCCGTCCCCTTTTGACTCATTCCCATGAAAGGAGAGGCGTGGACACGCTCACCATGGTTGGCCTGCTCGGCGAGGGCTTTCTCGTCAGCCTCCAGATCTTTGCCCTTACGCTCGTGGGGTCGCTGCCGCTCGGCATGCTCGTGGCCTTCGCGCGCATGAGCAGCTTCAAGCCGCTGGCCCTTCTCGCGCGCCTCTACATCTCAATCATGCGCGGCACCCCACTCATGCTGCAGATGTTTGCCATCTACTTTGTGCCGTACTACGTCTTTGGCATCCGCCTCACCACGGACAGCAAGTGGTACGCCACCATCGTGGCCTTCATCATCAACTATGCGGCGTACTTTGCGGAGATCTACCGCTCCGGAATCCAGTCCATCCCGCGCGGCCAGCACGAAGCGGCCGAGGTCCTGGGATACTCCAAGTCGCAGACGTTCTTCCGCATCGTGCTGCCGCAGGTGATCAAGCGCATCATGCCCTCCATCACAAACGAGGTCATCACGCTGGTCAAGGATACCTCGCTTGCGTTCTCCATCGGCGTGATCGAGATGTTCACCGTGGCCAAGCAGCTCGTGGCCAGCGAGGTGAGCATGCTGCCCTTTGCCATCGCGGCGGCGTTCTACTGGGTCTTCAACCTGCTCATCGACGCCGCTGCCGGGCGCATAGAGAGAAAGCTGAGCTACTACCATGACTAACGCCGAGAAGAGCGCGGGCACCGCTGCCCCCGTTGTTGCGCTCGAGCACGCGCGCAAGAGCTTTGGCAACGTGGAGGTCCTGCACGACATCTCGCTCTCCGTTGCGCCCGGCGAGGTCGTTGCCATCATCGGCCCCTCCGGCGGTGGCAAGTCCACGCTGCTGCGCTGTCTCACGCTGCTCGAGCGCCTGGACGACGGCGACCTCTCCTACGAGGACGTCACTGTGGCGCGCGGCGGCACGTACGGCGATAAGAGCGCGCTCGCGCAGGCGCGCGCCCGCTTTGGTCTGGTCTTTCAGAACTACAACCTGTTCCCGCACTTCTCGGTGCTGCGCAACGTGATAGATGCGCCCGTGTGCGTGCAGAGGCGAGACCACGCCGAGGTGGAGGCGGAGGCGCGGGCGCTCCTGGCCAAGATGGGACTCGCAGGCAACGAGGACAAGGTGCCCTGCCAGCTCTCCGGCGGCCAGCAGCAGCGCGCGAGCATCGCCCGGGCGCTGGCCATGCACCCTCAGATCGTCTACTTCGACGAGCCCACGAGCGCCCTGGACCCCGAGCTCACAGCCGAGGTCCTGCGCGTCATCAAGCAGCTCGCGGCGGAGAACATGACGCTCGTCATTGTGACGCACGAGATGGGTTTTGCGCGCGAGGTCGCGGACCGCGTGATCTTCATGGACGGCGGCGTGATCGTGGAAGAGGGCCCGGCCGATCAGGTCATCGACCGCCCGCGCGAGGCCCGTACCCGTGCGTTTCTTGCCCAGCGCGAGGCGTGACGCTTCGGTGACGGAGGTGACGGCAGGGGCGACGGGGCAGCCTGGTGACGGAGGTGATGACAAAGGTGACAGGGTAGCTTGTCATGAAAAACGTTTCATGACAAGCTACCC
>DXAB01000101.1 GCA_019117265.1 Candidatus Olsenella pullicola | reverse complement strand
GTCATCATCAATTACTGATGATGACAAAGTGCCCTGTCACCTCTGTCAGCAAAATGCCCCGTCACCCTTGCCAGCAGACCGCCCCGCCTCCGTCTGTCTGGCTCCATCAACGATTCACAAATACGGGGCCTTTGAGCATTCAGTTTTGCGAAAAATCCCGCTAACACCTACAATTCGCTCCGCATGATTGTTATTTCAGAGCCCTCAAACGAGGGCGGGTGATTTGGAGTTAAGCATGAGCAGTCTTCGCGGTCGTGCCCTTGAGGACGAGTTCGACGGGCTCCTGAGCGAGCTCGGCGGCGACGGGGAGGGGCGTGCCAAGGCTGCGGCCTACCTCGCGTCCTCCCACGAGATCGTCAACCAGGACGGTTCCTCCACCTGGGCCATGACGCCCAAGATCCTTGGCAGCGCCGAGCTCGGCATCCTCACCGAGGCCGCCGAGACCATGGGCCGCATTCTCGAGAAGGTTACCGAGCGCTACCTCAAGGACGCGGACTTCCGCGCCCTCTTCAGGCTGTCGCCCGAGGTCGAGGAGCTTGCCCTCATGCCCACGGGCTACGACCAGCTCATCCCCTTTGCCCGTCTCGACGTCCTCTTCAACGAGGAGACGGGTGACTTCACCTTTGCCGGCATCGCCACGGACAGCTCCGTGGGCATGACCGCTGCCGTTGACGTGACGCGCGCGGTGCAGCTCACCGACGCCTACCGTCGCTTTGCCGAGCGCCACCATGACATCGAGACCTTCGACATCTCCGATGGCGTGGTGGGCGCGCTGCGCGAGACCTACTACTCCTGGGTCAACGCCACCGAGGGCACCCGCAGCCCGGACCGCCCGCCCGTGGGCATCGTCGACTACCCCGAGAGCGCCACGCCCGGCGAGTTTGCCGACCTCATCGAGCGCCTTGCCGACGAGGGCGTCTACGCGCGCTTCGTGGACATTCGCGACCTGCGCATCGAGGAGGCCGGTGGCGTCCGTCGCCTCGTGGACTCCGAGGGCCCCGTCACGTGCGTGTATCGCCGCGCGCTCGTGAGCGAGATGCTCGAGAAGCCCTGCGCGGGCGTGGACGCGCTCGTCGAGGCCGCCCGCCGCGGCCTTGCCTGCGTCATCGGCGGCTTCCGCACCTGGCCCGTCTCCACCAACGCCATCTTCCCCGTGCTCAACTCCAAGGCCGTCGAGTCCGTCCTCGACCCCTTCGAGCTCGCCTTCGTGCGCGCCCACGTTCCCGAGGCTCACTTCCTCGAGCATGGCGACGACGTCAACCGCTATATCGCCGAGCAGGACAAGTGGCTCGTCCGCCCCGCCGGCGCCTACCGCGCCTCCGAGGCCGTCGCGGGCGTTGACCGCATGGACCGCGACGAGTGGTGGCGCGTTCTTCTCGCCTGCTGCGAGGAGGGCGGCGTGATCGAGGAGTGCGTCCCCGCCTACCAGACGCCCGTCGTCTCCGGCGCCGAGGGCGCCGCGGGCGAGGGCCCCGTCACGGGCAACAACCTCCTGGGCCTCTTCCTCTTCCGCGGCAAGTTCGGCGGCGTCTACGCCCGCTGCGGCTACGAGAGCGTCATGGGCCAGTGGGGTCACCGCCTGGACATGGGCTGCCTCGTCGTCCGCGACTAGCGAGAGGGTCCTGCCGCGTGGAGGCGCTGGTAAACCGACTTGCCCCGGGCCTTACGGGACGTCTTTCCAAGGAGGCCGCCCGGCTCGTCTGCGAGCGGCGGGCATCCGGCGAGCTCTCCCCGTTTGCCTGCCATGACGCCTCTGCCATTCGCCGCGACCTGTGCGACCGGGACCGCAACACGCCCCTGCGCCCTGCCTTCGTGCGCGACGCCGAGAAGATCGTGCACCTGCCCGCCTACAACCGTCTGGCGGGCAAGACGCAGGTCTTCTCGTTTCGTGCCAATGACGACCTCTCACGCCGCGGCCTGCACGTGCAGCTCGTGGCTCGGGTGGCGCGCGACATAGGGCGCGCCCTGGGCCTCAACCTCGACCTCATCGAGGCCATCGCCCTCGGGCACGACCTTGGCCACACCCCCTTTGGCCACGCGGGCGAGCGCTTTTTAAACGACGTCTTCCACGAGCGCACGGGGCGCTGGTTCTTCCACAACGTCCAGAGCGTCCGCGTGATGGACGAGCTTGCCGGACGCAACGTGAGCCTCCAGACGCTCGACGGGGCACTCTGCCACAACGGGGAGTTCGAGCAGCAGGCCTTTGAGACGAGCGGCCTCGCCGAGTTTGACACCTTCGGCCGCGTGGTGGGCTCCTGCTGGAGAAAGGGCGCCGAGGCCATCTCGCACCTGCGCCCGATGACGCTCGAGGGCTGCGTGGTGCGCGTCTCGGACATCATCGCCTATGTGGGCAAGGACCGCCAGGACGCCATCTGCGCCGGGCTGTGTACCGAGGACACCTTCGACGACGGTCTCGGCGGCGCCTACAACGCCTGGGCGCTCTCCGCGTTTGTCGCCGACATCGTGGAGCACAGCGTGGGCCGTGACCGCATTGAGATGAGCGAGGAGGCCTTTGCCGAGATGCGGCGGGCCAAGCGCGAGAATTACGAGAAGATCTACGGCGCGGGGGAGGTCAACGGGGACTTCTCGCGCGAGGTCTCCGAGCTCTTTGGCGAGCTCTACGAGCACGAGCTCGCGGCCCTGCGCTCGGGGGACGAGTCCTCCGCCGTCTTTGCCCATCACGTGCGCCCGCTCGAACGCCACCTTGCCCACTACGGGCGCACGTACGACTGGGAGGCGGACCCGGACCAGACCGTGGTGGACTTCATCTCCTCGATGACCGACGACTACTTCATGGCAACCTGCGAGGCGGCGTTCCCGCACGTTGCGGGCATCTTCCCGAGCCGCGGGTACTTCTTGCCGGGCGTGAGGGCGTAGCCCGCCGTGCCGGGTCCCTCTATTTGTTGACAGGTTAACAAGTTAGCGTACAATGACCCTCCCGGTTACCTGAGTGAGGATGGATATGACGATCAGAACCAAACGGGTCATCGCGGTCTTTGCTGCGTGCATGGTTGTCCTGGTTATTGGCGGCCTGGGGTTTGTGGGCAACTTTCTCGTTGACTTTGCGCTGAACCCGCACGCCGAGGTCTCGATGGCGCGCTCCATCCGCTCGGGCGACGTTGACGGGCTGGAGAGCCACCAGGAGCCTCAGCTTGACGCCGCGTATGCCGAGGAGGCGGCGGGCTGGTTTGAGGCCGAGAGGCGCAGCGTCTCCCACGAGGCGGATGACGGCACCGTGCTCCAGGGCTGGGAGCTTCCCGGCGCGGGCGATGGGGCGTATGCCGACGGCCATAGCTGGGCCGTGGTCTGCCACGGCTACGTTGGCGAGCCCGCCGACATGGCAAAGTACGCCTATCACTTCCACGAGCTGGGCATGGACGTGCTCATGCCCGCCGCGCGCGGCCACGAGCGCAACATCGACACCGGGCTCATCCAGATGGGCGGCACCGACGCCCACGACCTTCTTGGCTGGGTGGACGACATCGTGGCGCGCGACCCCGAGGCCCGCATCATGCTCTTCGGCACCTCCATGGGCGGCGCGGAGGTCATGATGGCCTCCGGGCTTGACGGCCTCTCGGACAACGTGGCGCTCATCGTGGAGGACTGCGGCTACACGAGCGTGTGGGACGAGTTTGCCCTGCAGCTGGACAACGTCTTCCACCTGCCGAGCTTTCCGATCCTAAACGTTGCCGACGCGGCGTGCCTGCTGCGCGCCGGCTACACCTTCGAGGGGGCGTCCTCCGTGGAGAGCCTGCGCTCGGCGAGCGTGCCGATGCTCTTCATCCACGGCGACGCAGACACCTTCGTGCCCTTCTCGATGCTCGACGAGTGCTACGAGGCCTGTGCGAGCGAGGAGAAGGAGAAGCTCGTGGTGGAGGGCGCCGGGCACGGCCTCTCCGCGAGCACGGACCCCGAGCTCTATTGGTCCACCGTGGACGCCTTCGTGGAGAAGCACCTGGCATAGGCGCACGGCCTGCGCTCTGACGGCTTGACGGCAGCGTTGCCCCGCCCGCCCGTGCGCGCGATGGCGTACAATCGTTCCCATGGATACCTTGTTCACGCGCGTGGAGACCGCGCGCAAAATCGACAACGCGCCGCTTGCCGTGCGCATGCGCCCCACCACGCTCGAGGGCTTTGTCGGCCAGGAGAGGGCCGTGGGCCCCGGCAGCTGGCTGCGCCGCGCCATCGAGCACGACACGCTCTCCTCGGTCATCCTCTACGGCCCCGCCGGCACGGGCAAGACCACCCTGGCACGCATCATCGCAAACAGCACCCACGCCGAGTTCGTGGAGGTCTCCGCCGTCACGGGCACCGTCAAGGACCTGCGCCGAGAGATCGAGGCCGCGGAGAGCCGCCTGCTCTCCTTTGGCCGCCGCACGATTCTCTTTGTGGACGAGATCCACCGCTTCAACCGCAGCCAGCAGGACGCGCTGCTCCACGCCGTCGAGGACCGCACCGTCGTTCTTGTGGGCGCCACCACGGAAAACCCCTACTTTGAGGTCAACTCGGCGCTCATCAGCCGCAGCCGCGTGGTGGAGCTCACCGCCCTTGACGACGCCTCCGTCCACGAGCTGCTCGGGCGTGCCGTGAGCTCGCCGGAGGGCCTTGGCGGCCGCTTTGAGCTCACGCCCGATGCCGAGCGGGAGATCGTCACCCTGGCCGGCGGGGACGGCCGCGCGGCGCTCACCTCGCTGGAGCTTGCGAGCCAGATGGTGGACGAGGGGGACGACGGCTCGCCCGCGCCCATCACGCGCGAGCACGTCCTCGAGGCAAACCCGCGCCGTGGCCTCTCCTACGACCGCGCGGGCGACATGCACTATGACATCATCTCCGCCTTCATCAAGTCCATGCGCGGGAGCGACCCGGACGCCGTGCTCTACTGGCTCGCGCGCATGCTGGACGCGGGCGAGGACCCCAAGTTCATCGCTCGCCGCATCATGATCTGCGCCTCGGAGGACGTGGGCAACGCGGACCCGCAGGCGCTTCTCGTCGCGCACGCGGCCTTCCGCGCCACCGAGGTGATCGGCATGCCCGAGTGCCGCATCAACCTTGCGCAGGCTGCCACCTACGTTGCCCTTGCTCCCAAGTCAAACGCGGCGGAGGCCGGCATCGACGCCGCCCTGGAGGAGGTGCGCCGGGGCCCCCGCCGCGAGGTGCCGAGCTACCTGCGCGACCGTCACCGCCCCGGCTCGGACGAGTACGGGCCCTATCTCTACCCGCACAACTACCCGGGCGGCTGGGTGGAGCAGCGCTACCTGCCCGAGGGCCTGGAGCGCGGCTGCTTCTACCACGCGAGCCCGCGCGGCTGGGAGGCGTGGCGCCAGGAGGCCATTGGGCGCGACATCGCGGATGCGCGCGCGGCCGCTGAGAGGCCTGCCCCCGCGCCGGAGCCAGGCCCCACGTCCCAGAAGGCCCCGGGAAACGACGAGGCCCCACTTGGGTAGAATAAGAGACTGGGGCGTCGGCCCCCGCTGAGGACGCTCGTGAGGAGGGCGCTATGGACTTTCTGCAGATCGCTCTGATCGTTCTGGTTGTCGTGGGCGTGTGGGCCGTCGTTGAGGTGGCGCTCACCATGCGCTCCGCGCGCAGGGACGTTGAGAAGCTCACCACCTCCGCCAACGAGGTCATCGAGCAGGCGCAGCCCATCGTGGCCAAGCTCGACGGCATGGTCGACGAGCTCGAGCCGGCGGTCAAGCGCATGGCGCCCCTCGCCGAGAAGGCCGAGTCCTCCGTGGAGGCGGCAAACGTCTCCATCGAGCGCCTGAACGGCATCCTCGAGGACGTCTCCTCGGTCTCCGGCACCGCGTCGAGCGTGACGGGCGCCGTGAATCGCGTGGCAGAGAGCGCTGCCTCTGGCGTGGCGAGCGTCGTCTCCCGTCTGAGGGGCGGCTCTCCCGCGGAGGGCGCGGCACGTCTGGAGGGCGCCGCCGAGGAGTCGAAGGAGGCCCCGGAGCCCCCCGCGCCCGCACGCTACGTTGACTACGCAGAGGTCAGCGCCGCCCCGAGCGCAGATACGTCGGACGCCGAGTAGGAGAGAAGATGGACGAGAAGAACGTCAGGCTGTGCGTTCCCGCCAAGGCTGAGTTTGCCCGCACCGTGCGTATGACGGCATCCGCGCTCGCGGTCTGCTGCGGCATGAGCGTCGAGGGCGTCGAGGACATCCGCATGATCGCCGAGGAGGGCTTCGTCTACGCGTGTGCGACCGAGCCCGCCGAGGTCGAGGTTGCCTTTTCTCTGGGCGAGGAGTCCATTGCGATGGACTTCTCCCTTGGCGAGGGGGATCCCGCGGACGACTCCATCGAGCTGGTGGAGGTTCTTCTCGACGCCGTGTGCGACGAGTTCTTTGAGTCCGAGGACGGAACGACGCTTCACCTGCTCAGACGCTCGGATGGCAAAGATGGAGAGTAGGGGTGGCGCGCAGCGCCCGTCGGTGCGCAGGCAAGCCCGCGCACGGTCCGGGCAGGCAGCCTGGGACAAGGACCGCACGCGCGAGCTCTTTAGGCGCTACAAGCTGGAGGGCGACTCCGACGCGCGCGACCAGCTCATCGTCAACCACCTCAACCTCGTCCGCTTTCTCGCGTCAAAGTTCAAGAACCGCGGGGAGTCCCTCGAGGACCTCGTCCAGGTGGGCACGATCGGCCTCATCAAGGCGATCGACCGCTTTGACCCGGAGCGTGGCCTTGAGTTCACCACCTACGCCACGCCCACGATCATGGGCGAGATCAAGCGGCACTTTCGCGACAAGGGCTGGTCGGTGCGCGTCCCGCGCCGCCTGCAGGAGCTCTCCGCCAAGGTCAACCAGATGACCGACGAGCTCACCAACCAGCTGCAGAGAAGCCCCTCGGTGGAGGAGATCGCCGAGAGCCTGGGCATCACGGTCGATGAGGTCCTCGAGGCCATGGAGTCTTCGAGCGCCTACAGCTCCGTGCCGCTCGAGGGCGGCGGCTCGTCCGAGGACGAGGAGAGCCCCTCGGTCATCGATCACTACGTCACCGAGGACGCCGACCTCGCCTCCTCCGACGACCGCATCGTGCTCGAGGAGGCCATCCAGGACTTCTCGCCACGCGAGCGCGACGTCATCCGCATGCGCTTCGTGGACGGGCTCACGCAGGTTGAGATTGCCGAGAACCTCGGCATCTCGCAGGTGCAGGTGTCCCGGCTCCTGCGGCGCACGCTTCGGCGCATCCAGGACAAGATCGACCCCGAGGGCCTCATGCGCGCGTGACGGCGCCGCCGGCCCGGCCGGGCGCCCAAGAGAGGAGGGACATGGACCAGGGGGCGGCGCGTGTGCGCCTTGCCTGCCTCAGGGTGTGGACCGTCGTGGGGGCGATCCTCGTGGCGGCCGTCGTGCTCATGGTGCTGGGGCGCCTCTCGAGCGTGCTTCTGTTCCTCGCGACGGGCTGCCTCATCGCATATGTGGCCTCGCCGCTCGTCAACTGGCTCGCGCGCCATCGCGTGCCGCGCGGCGTCGCGTCCATCCTGGGCGTCATCGTGGTCGCCCTTGCGGTGGCGCTGCTCTTCTCGCTCATCATCCCGCTCTTCTTCGCGCAGATGACCGACCTCCTTCGCGACCTGCCGGCCCGCATCTCCGAGATGGGGTCGTGGCTCGCCGGCCTCGAGCGCGAGCACGACATCCTCAAGCAGATCGGCGAGTACGTGGACACGGGGTCGCTCGTCAGCTCGCTCCAGAGCATCCTCTCGGGCCTCGTCTCCGCGCTGCTCAGCGCCATCAGCAACGGGCTCGTCCCCGCCGTGAGCAACATCGCCTCGGCGGTCTTCACCGTGTTTCTCGGCCTCGTCTTCGCGTTCTGGCTCGTGTGCGACTACCCGCGCATCAACGAGGAGATCTGCCTCGTGCTCGGCCCGCGTCGCTCGGAGAACTACCGCGTCACGCTCGCCGTCGTCTCGCGCTCCGTGGGCGGCTACCTGCGCTCCACCCTCATCGACTCCATCATCCAGGGAAGCCTCGCCTGCGTGGGCTTCATGCTCGCCGGCCACCCCTACGCCGGGCTGATGGGCGTGCTCTCCGGCGTGCTGAACTTCGTCCCGGTCGTCGGCCCCTCGGTCTCCGCGATCATCGCCACCGGCGTGGCGCTCTTCTACAGCCCCGCGATGGCCTTCTGGACGATGGTGGCGGCCATGGTGGCGCAAAACGTCACCGACAACCTCATCGTGCCGCGCATCAACCAGTCCACGATGCAGATCCACCCCGTCCTGTCGCTGCTCGCCATCATAATTGGCTCCGCGCTCATGGGGCCGCTCGGCATGGTTGTGGCCATCCCGCTCTGCGCCATCGCCAAAGGGCTCTTCGTCTTCTACTTCGAGACGCGCACGGGCGAGCAGATCGTGTCCTATGACGGGGCGCTGTTCAAGGGCACGCCCTTCCACGACGCATCCGGCAACCCCGTCCCCGCGAGCGACGCCCTCGGCGAGGAGCGCTTCGCGGAGTCCGAGATCCTGCCCGCCACGCGCGAGCACGAGCCCGCTACCGCCGCGCCGCGGCCGGACAGCCCTTGGAAGCGGCTCTGGGACCGCCTCGGCGGGCGTCACCACGGTGGGGACGACGCCGCGTCGGACGACGATGGCGAGAAGGGCGACGGTCCGGAGGACGGTACTTCCCGCTAGGGGCGGTCGCGGCTGCGGCGGTCGTTGCGGCCGTGCGTCCCGGTTTAGCCCACCGGCTTGAGGGGCGCCCAGTTAACGATTCGGGTCGAGTGGGGCCCCTGCGTTGCGCGGGGCCTTTTCATCAGGCATGTTGGCCCTCAGTAGGCGTTGACGTGCCTGGCCTGCGGGCGGGCGAGAAGGGCGGTGCCCATGAGGACCCAGCCGAGAAAATCCATCGGGGAGGGTCGCTTCTAGGTGGGCGGCCCCGCGGACGCGTGGGCGCGCTTGCGCTCTGTCTTGCCTTGGTGATGTCCCTGTTCCCCGTGCGCGCGCTTGCCGCGGGCGAGGGGTCAACTACGCCGGCGAGACCGTGACGGCGAATACGGGCTACGAGCTGTTGGCGACAAACGACGCCGCGGCGCATGAGCTCGAATGGGTCACGGACCGTGCGGCAACCGCGACCGAGCCCGGGGTGCGCCACGAGGAGTGCGCGGTCTGCGGCTACGCCAGGGCCGCCGTGGAGGTTCCCGCGACGGGGGAGACCGACAACCCCGACTCCGGTTCCGATTCTGACTTCAGCCCCGACCACGGCTCCAACCCCGGTCCCGACCACGGCTCCAACCCCGATCCCGACCACGGCTCCGCCGAGACCGAGCGCCCCAACGGCGCCGAGACGAACGAGCGGCTCCCGAACGCCGGCGAGCCCGCGTCCTTCTCGACGGCACTTCTCACCGTGATGGGCGCCGCGCTCGTTGCGGCCGCCGTCCTGCGCAGGAGGGGCGAGGCGTAGGCCGCGTGCCCGCACAGAGCGTCAACCCTCGGGGCCGCACCCAGCGCAACGGGTGTGGCCCCGCCTTCAGCGAGAGGCACGACGACGCACGGCTCGCGCTATAATGTCGCGGTTACACACGAGCCAGCACCCAACCTAGGGGAGACACATGAGCACCGCCGACTACAAGACCATGACCACCGCAGAGATCCGCGAGGACTTTCTCCGCTTCTTCGAGGAGAAGGGCTGCAAGCTCTACCCGTCGTCCTCTCTTGTCCCGGACGACCCGTCGCTTCTGCTCACCAACGCGGGCATGAACCAGTTCAAGGAGTACTACCAGGGCAAGAAGACCATGCCCGAGATCGGCGCCTGCTCCTGCCAGAAGTGCCTGCGCACCAATGACATCGACAACATCGGCGACGCCACGCACCTCTCCTTCTTTGAGATGCTCGGCAACTTCTCCTTTGGCGGCTACTCCAAGGCCGACGCCATCGCCTGGGCCTACGAGTTCATCACCGCGCCCGAGCACCTGGGCCTTCCCGCCGAGCGTCTCTACATGACCGTCTTTGAGGACGACGACGAGGCCATCGAGCTCTGGCACGAGCAGGGCGTCCCCTACGACCACATCTCCCGCCTCGGCGAGAAGGACAACTTCTGGGCGGCCGGCCCCACCGGCCCGTGCGGCCCGTGCTCCGAGATCTACTTCGACCAGGGCGAGGAGTTCGGCTGCGGCGGCGAGCACTGCGGCCCCGGCTGCGACGACTGCGACCGCTTCCTCGAGTTCTGGAACCTGGTCTTCACGCAGTACGACCGCCAGGAGGACGGCTCCATGCCGGAGCTGCCGCACCGCAACATCGACACCGGCATGGGCCTCGAGCGCATCGCGGCCATCATGCAGCACAAGTCCACCAACTACGATGGCGACCTGCTGCAGGGCCTGATCGCGGTCGGCGCGCGCCTCTCCGGCCGCACCTACGGCGACGACGCCTCCGCGGACCGCTCCCTGCGCATCGTTGCCGACCACTCCCGTGCCGTCACCTTCATGATCGGCGACGGCATCCTGCCCGGCAACGAGGGCCGCGGCTACGTCCTGCGGCGCCTCCTGCGCCGCGCCGTCTACCACGGCCGCCTGCTCGGCATCGAGGGCGAGTTCCTGGGCGC
>DXAB01000100.1 GCA_019117265.1 Candidatus Olsenella pullicola | reverse complement strand
CGACCAGGACGAGGCCGTGACCAAGGTCGCCAGGGCAATCCGCCGCAGCCGCAGCCCGCTCAAGGACCCGCGTCGTCCCGGCGGCTCGTTCATCTTCCTGGGGCCCTCCGGCGTGGGCAAGACCGAGCTCGCCAAGGCGCTCGCCGAGTTCCTCTTCGGCAGCGAGGAGGCGCTCATCAGCTTTGACATGTCAGAGTTCATGGAGAAGCACACCGTCTCCAAGCTCGTCGGCGCCCCTCCGGGATACGTTGGCTACGACGAGGGCGGCGAGCTCACCAAGGCAGTCCGTCGGCGTCCGTACTCCGTCGTGCTCTTCGACGAGGTGGAGAAGGCGCACCCCGACGTCTTCAACGTCCTTCTCCAGATCCTGGAGGAGGGTCGCCTCACGGACGGCCAGGGCCGCCACGTGGACTTCTCCAACACCGTCATCATCATGACGTCCAACATCGGCGCGCGCGACATCGCGCAGACCACCACCATGGGCTTCTCGGCGCAGGGCGCCTCCGGCCTCTCCGACAAGGAGATCACGAGCCGCGTGATGTCCGAGCTCAAGAAGCACTTCCGCCCGGAGTTCCTGAACCGTGTGGACGAGGTCGTGGTCTTCAAGTCCCTCACGTCCGAGCAGCTGCGCGGCATCGTGGAGCTCATGGTGGCAGACCTGCGCGACCGCCTCGTTGCCCAGGGCATGTCCATCGAGCTCACGGACGCCGCGCGCGATCTTGTGGCCAAGGAGGGCGCAGACCCGGTCTACGGCGCGCGCCCGCTGCGTCGCGCGATTCAAACCCTCATTGAGGACCCGCTCTCCGAGGAGCTGCTCCAGAACCTCTGGCACCGCGGAGAGATCATCCGCGTGGACGAGAAGGACGGCAAGCTCGTCTTTGAGCACGCGACCGGCGAGATTCCCGCGCCGCGCCGCCGCGAGAGCATGGTCTCCCCGGATTTCTCGGCCCTGCCCGAGCCCTCGCGCGGGGCGGCCGGCGCAGGTGGCCTTCTGAGCGCGGGGGAGTAGCCTCGCCCGCGCCCCGCCCGACGGGCATTGCCCCCTCGGGCGGGGCGCTGCCCGCGCTATACTCAGACAAGACCGCAGACGCACGAGAGGGGCGCAGGTGAACGGCACTCAGTTTGAGAGCGGCGCAGGCGATCGCGAGCAGCGCTTCGAGGACGCCATCAGAAAGACGGCTCCGGGTACCCCCCTGCGCACGGCGCTCGACATGATCCTCGCGGGCCACCTGGGTGCGCTCATCTGCGTCGGCGACACCGAGAACGTCCTCGCCGCCGGGGATGACGGCTTCAAGCTGGACGTCTCGTTCACCGCAAACCGCCTCTTCGAGCTCTGCAAGATGGACGGCGCCGTGGTGGTCGACCGCGACCTTACCAAGATCCTGCGCGCCAACTACCACCTCAACCCCGACCCGTCGCTCCCCACCTCCGAGACGGGCATGCGCCACCGCACGGCGGCGCGTATGAGCCTGCTCACCAGGGCGACGGTCATCTCGGTCTCTTCTCGCCGCTCCGTCGTGAACGTCTACGTTGACGGGAAGGGCTACGAGCTCAAGAGCCTGACCGCGCTCTTCTCGCTGGTGAACCAGCTCATCGTGGCCATGCAGAACACCCGCTCCCAGCTTGACCGCAGCCTGCTGCGCCTCACGAGCCTCGAGCTGGACAACGTGGTCACCCTAGGTGACCTCACCAACATCTTCTACCTCTTCGAGGTACTCATGACGGCTGGCGACGAGCTCGATGACTGCATCGTCCAGCTCGGCAGCGAGGGCCGCACCACGCAGATGCAGCGCGAGGAGTACCTCGCGGGCATGGACGAGGCCTATACGCTGATGATTCGCGACTACGCCGTGGGCTCCTCCGAGGAGACGGCGCGCGCCATCCGCAAGCGCCTCCACGACACCGTGAACACCCAGCTGCGCTCCGCCAAGTTTGTGGCCAAGCTGCTCGGCTACACCGACGAGCGCGGCGAGGACTCCATCATGACGCCGCTCGGCCTGCGCACGCTCTCGCGCGTCTCCGTGGTGCGCGACGGCATGGCCGACAAGATCGTGGACGAGTACGGCTCGCTCCAGGAGGTGCTCGAGGCCGTTGACGACGACCCCTCGCGCCTCGGCGAGATTGGCGTCAAGAACCCCGGGGTGCTCGCAAACAGCCTGCACCGCATGTGGGACAGGGGCGAGTGATGGGCGCGCCCGTGACGTGTCCGTGCGCCTGCGCCGAGCGCGCGGGCAAGAAGGCCGTCCCGGCAGACACCTGCGCCGTCATCGTTGCCGGGGGCTCCGGCGAGCGCTTTGGCGACCCGCGCGGAAAGCAGTTCGTTGAGCTCTGCGGGCTGCCCCTCATGTGCTGGTCAATCATGGCGTTTGACCGCGCGGCCTCCGTTGCCCGCATCGTGGTGGTGTGCGCGCCCGACCGCGCCGACGAGGTCGAGGGGGACGTGCTCTCGCGGCTCTCCCTCGCAAAGCCCGTGGTGCTCGCGGCGTCCGGCGCCACACGGCAGGACTCCGTGCGCTCGGGACTCGAGAAGGCCCCGCGCGACCTAGACTTTGTTGCCGTGCACGACGCGGCGCGCCCGCTTGTGGAGACCGAGCAGATCGAGGCGTGCATAGCCGCCGTGCGCGAGGACCGGGCGCTCGCGGGCGCCATTCTCGCCGCGCGCTCCATCGACACGCTCAAGCTCGTTGAGGGCGAGACGATTATTGCCACGCCGGACCGCAGCTTCTACTGGGCGGCGCAGACCCCGCAGGTCTTTCGCACGCCGCGTCTCGTTGCCGCCCACAGGAGCGCCGTTCGCGACGGCTATCAGGGCACCGACGACGCCTCCCTGGTGGAGCGTCTGGGCGGTCGCGTGCGGGTGGTGGAGTCCACGCGCGACAACATCAAGATCACGCTGCCCGAGGACCTCGCCATTGCCGAGGCCACGCTTATGACAAAAGTGACAGGGTAAACTGTCACGAAAGAAGCATGATGACAGTTTACCCTGTCACTTTTGTCATCAAGGGGGAGCCGACATGCTGCGCATCGGACATGGCTTTGACGTGCACGCGTTTGCCGCCGGGAGACGGCTGGTGCTGGGCGGAGTGGAGGTGCCGTGCGAACGCGGCCTTGCCGGCCACTCCGATGCCGACGTCCTTGCTCACGCCCTCATGGACGCGCTTCTCGGCGCCATGCGCGCGGGCGACATCGGCAGGCTCTTCCCGGACACCGACCCCGCCTACGAGGGCGCTGACTCCCTCGTGCTCATGGCCCATGTGGCGGAGCTTGCGCGCGAGCGGGGCTTTGCCCTCCAGGACGTGGACTGCACCGTGGCGGCACAGGCTCCCAAGCTCGCCCCGTACCGCGAGCAGATGCGCGAGCGCATGGCCGCCGCGCTGGGCGTGCCCGTCGAGCACGTGGGCGTGAAGGCAACCACCACGGAGCGCCTCGGCTTTGTGGGGCGCGAGGAGGGCATCGCCGCCTGGGCCGTGGCCCTTCTCGACGACGGGCGGTAGCCCTTCCTGGCGCTTCCCCACATGCTGCGCACGGAGTCCGTCCGGCCCACGCGCTATACTGGCAAGACCACCCAACCGGACACCCAAGGAGCGAGCATGCTCGTCTATAACAGCCAGACGCACAAGAAGGAGGAGCTTGTCCCCATTGAGGAGGGCAAGATTCGCATGTACGTCTGCGGTCCCACCGTCTACGACCAGATTCACATTGGCAACGCGCGCACGTTCCTTGCCTTTGACGTGATTCGCCGCTACCTCATGTACAAGGGCTACCAGGTCACCTTTGCGCAGAACCTCACGGACGTGGACGACAAGATCATCAACCGCGCCAACGAGTGCGGCCGCACGGCGGCCGAGGTGGCCGAGGAGTGCTCGGCAGCCTTCATCGAGCAGATGCACCGCTTTGGCGTGCTGGACCCGGACATCCGCCCGCGCGCCACGCACGAGATCGAGGCCATGCAGGAGATGATCTCCCTGCTTATCGAGCGTGGCGTGGCGTATCCCGTGCCCTCCGGCGACGTCTACTTCTCCGTGCGCGCGGACGCGAGCTACGGCATCCTCTCCGGTCGCAGCCTGGACCAGATGCGCGCCGGCGAGCGCGTGGAGGTCAACGACGAGAAGCGCGACCCCTTTGACTTTGCCCTCTGGAAGGCCGCAAAGCCCGGCGAGCCCAGCTGGCCCTCCCCGTGGGGAGACGGTCGCCCCGGCTGGCACACCGAGTGCTGCGCGATGATCCACCGCTACCTGGGCACGCCCATTGACATCCACGGTGGCGGCGCGGACCTCATCTTCCCGCACCACGAGAACGAGACCGCCCAGGCCATGTGCGCCTGGGACAGCGCGCTCGCAAACACCTGGATGCACACCGGGATGCTGCGCGTGGACGGCGAGAAGATGTCCAAGAGCCTCGGTAACTTCTACACGCTCAAGGAGGTGCTCGACAAGTACCCGGCCGACGCCATGCGCCTGCTCATGCTGCAGACTCACTACCGCGCGCCGCTCGACTTCTCCTTCGAGCGCCTGGAGGGCGTGGCCGGCACGCTCGAGCGCCTGGAGACCTGCGCCCGCAACCTCCGCTGGGCGGCCGAGCGCTCCCCGCAGGACGGCGAGCTCAACGACGCCGACCGTACGCTCGGGCATGAGATTGACGCCGCGCGCGAGGAGTTCTGCCGCCAGATGGACGACGACTTCAACACCGCCGGCGGCCTCGCCGCGATCTTCTCGCTGGTGACGGCCTGCAACACCTATCTTGCCGAAGCCGCGGACGACACCTCCACGGCCGTCTGCCTGCGCGCCGCGGACATGCTCTGCGAGCTGGCCGGCGTCATGGGCATCACGCTCTCCCGCTCCGCCGGTGACGACGACCTGCCCGACGCCCTCGTTGACCTCGCGCGCGAGCAGGCCGGCTACGAGGGCTCGTCTGCTGCCGAGGCGGCCGAGGCCCTTCTTGGCGCGCGCCAGCAGGCTCGTGCCGAGAAGAACTGGGGCGTTGCCGACGCCATTCGCGACGGCATCACCGCGCTCGGCCTCGTGGTGGAGGATACCGCCGCAGGCGCCCGCCTGCACCGCAAGGAGTAGGGCGCCATGGCAAAGAACCAGTCACGCACGCCCGGTCGCGACGTCCGCGGCGGCAAGGGCAAGGGGGGGCGTCCCTTCCGCCCGGCCGCGGGCAAGGGCCCGCACGGCGAGAGGGGCCGCGGGCCCCGCCCCGCTCCCGGTGCCGCGCGCCGCGCGCCGCAGCTCCGCGACCGCTCCGACCTCATCGAGGGGCGTCGTGCCGTGGAGGAGGCGCTCGGCTGCGGGATGCCGCTGAGAAGCGCCCTTGTGCAGGAGCGCTCCGGCGAGCGCGACCAGGCGCTCGAGAAGATCGCGGCGCGTCTTGAGGACGCCGGCGTTCCCGTGGAGCGCGTGCCGCGCGCCCGCCTGGACGCGCTCTCCAGCCATGGCGCGCACCAGGGCGTGTGCGTGCGCACGCGCCCCTTTGAGTACGCGGAGCTCTCTGACGTGATTGCCGCCGCGGGGGAGGGCGATGCCCTCATCGTCGTGCTTGATCACGTGACCGACCAGGGCAACTTTGGCGCCATCGTGCGCACGGCGGAGGTCGTGGGGGCCGCGGGCGTCGTCGTGGCCAAGGCCCGCGCAGCATCCGTGGGCGTGGGTGCCTACAAGACCTCGGCCGGTGCCGTGATGCACCTTCCCATCGCGCAGGTGCCCAATCTCGCGCGTGCCCTTGATGAGCTCAAGGCCTCGGGATTTTGGGCCTGCGCGGCAACCGAGCACGCCGAGGAGGACGTCTGGCACGCCCCCATGGCAGGGCGCCTGGCGCTCGTGATGGGCTCGGAGGGCGAGGGCATCTCTCGCCTGGTTGCCGAGAAGTGCGACTTTGCCTGTCGCCTGCCGCAGCGCGGGCGCGTTGAGTCCCTCAACGTGGCACAGGCCACGACGGTGCTCTGCTACGAGTGGCTGCGTCGCGTGGAGTGTGGCGGCGAGGCCGATGCCTAGTCCGCAGGCCCCACGCGAGTTGCTCGTGGTGGACGGCTACAACGTCATCTACAAGTCCGAGCGCTACCTCGCCCGCATGGACGAGACCGCCGACGGCGACCCCTTCGAGCAGGCGCGCGACCTGCTGGTGGCAGATGTTGCCGCCTACGCGAAGGGGCGCTACGAGCCCGTGATCGTGTTCGACGCGGCCGGCAACGTGTCCCCGGAGCGGCCCGACCTCTCAAGGGCCGGCGTGCGCATGGTCTTCTCGCCCGCCGGCGAGAGCGCGGACACCGTGATCGAGCGCCTGGTCACCGAGGCGCGCCTCGCCCCGCAGGCCGTGACGGTGGTGACCTCTGACCGGACCATCCGCGCCACGGTGGGCGGCATCCCCGTGACGCGCGTCTCGAGCGACGTGCTCGTGGCCGACGTGAACGAGCTGACCGTGGAGTACGAGCGTGCCAACGCCGAGCGCCAGACCCAGCACATGCGCCTGGAGGACCGCATCGATCCAGCCGCCCGCGAGAAGCTCTGGCGCCTTCTTCGCGGGTAGCAGACCTGCGGCCAACCCGCTATCATGTACAGGCACATGCCGGCATGGCTCAATGGCAGAGCAACGGTTTTGTAAACCGTGGGTTGGGGGTTCGACTCCCTCTGCCGGCTCCAGGATTTTTCTCATCGAGGCCGCGACGTCGTCGCGGCCTCGATGCGTATCAGGCGCGAACCCACCATCAACGACCTGCGGATGTGTGCGGCTCATGATGATGGATACGCCCGGGTACGGGGTATACGTTGACAAGTTCTTGCGCGCGTCGTAATCTATCTTCCGCTTGCGAGGGAGAAAGTGCTTCGCAGGTGGCTGAAAACGGAATGGGGATGTGGCACAGCGGCAACTGCGGCGGACTGTAAATCCGCTCCCTCTGGGTTCCTTGGTTCGAGTCCAAGCATCCCCACCATTCGCCCGTGTAGCTCAGTCGGTAGAGCAC
>DXAB01000099.1 GCA_019117265.1 Candidatus Olsenella pullicola | reverse complement strand
AGCCAGTACGGATTGGGCTTGTTGAACGAACAGTCGAGCGGCTTCAACCGCGGAATGAACGGTTTGGGATTAGGTTTCAGGGAGCATGCCGGGCCTCATCGGCCGGGCGCCCGGGGCGAACAACTACGACCGAGCGAGCAGCGCCTCAACCTCCGGCCTCGTGGCAAGGTGATCCGAGAACGCGCTGGCAGAGCCTGTTGCGAGAGCCATCTTGAAGGCAGTCTCATAGCTGCCGCTCTCCATGAGGCCCGCAAGGAAGCCGGCAACGGAGGAGTCGCCCGCGCCCACGGAGTTGACCACGGTGCCCTTGGCGGCCGGGCTCTCAAAGACCTCGCCCGTCTCGGCGACGAGAACGCCGCCCTCCCCCGCCATGGAGACAAGCACGTTGGCGGCGCCCATCTCCTGAAGCCTCCGCGCGTATGGCACGACCTCGTCGCGCGTGCGCAGGGCGACGCCAAAGATGTCACCAAGCTCGTGGTTGTTGGGCTTCACGAGGAAGGGGCGATGCGGCAGGACGCGGGTGAGCAGGTCGCGCTCCGCATCCACGACGACGCGAATCCCACGCCCGTCGAGACGGGACATGATGCGCTCGTACATGTCATGCGGCAGGGAGGCGGGCACGGAACCCGAGATGACGAGCGTGTCGCCCGTGCCAAGGGAATCAATCTTGGAGAAGAGCTCCTCGACGTCGTCCTCGGTAATCTTTGGCCCCTGGCCGTTGAGCTCGGTCTCCTCGTTGCTCTTGACCTTGGCGTTGATGCGCGTCATGCCCTCGGCGACGCGGATGAAGTCACAGTCAACTCCCGCCTCGGCACACAGACGGCAGAGCTCGTCGCCCGTGAAGCCAGCCACAAAGCCGAGCGCGCGGCTCGCGTGCCCGAGGTTGCCGAGCACGATGGAGACGTTCACTCCCTTTCCGCCCGGCAGGACCTTCTCGTACGTGGTCCGGTTGATGGTCCCGAGGCGCATGCCGTCCACGCGGACGATGTAGTCGAGCGACGGGTTGAACGTTACGGTACAGATCACAGCGCCACCTCCACGACGTTATTGAATGCCTTGTACTTCTCGGGGACGTCCCCGCAGGTGATGATTGTGGCGGAGTCAAAGGCGCCAAACCGCACGAGGCTCGTGTTGTCAAACTTGGTGGCGTCCGTGAGCACGTAGCGATGGGCCGTGCGCTCCATGGTGAGCTGCTTGATCAGGGCCTCGTTGCTCTCTGGCGAGGTGAGGCCGTTCTCCGGGGTGATGCCGTTCACGCCCCAGAAGCCAACGGTGAAGTGATAGCGCGAGAGCGCGGCGATGGTGTCCGGCCCCACGAGGGACTCCGTGGCGCTCTTGAGCTCACCGCCCAGCACCGTAACGTGAAAGCCGCGTGCCGCGAGCTTCATGGCGTGGGAGACGGAGTCCGTGACATAGCGGGCGCCGTGCTCGGTGAGGTGGCCGATGAGCTCCTCCACCGTGGAGCCCGCGTCAAGGTAGACGAGGTCGTCGGGACCCACGAGCGTAGCGGCGTAGGCGCAGATGGCGCGCTTCTCCTCGGCATGCAGGCCATGGCGCTCCTCAAGCGTGAGGTCGCGCGTGAGGTGCGCGGACTCGAGCGTCGTGGCGCCGCCGTGAACCTTCACCAGGCGATGCGCCTGGTCGAGCTTGTCTAAGTCGCGGCGGATGGTCGACTCCGAGATGTCGAGGGCGGCGGCGAGCTCCGTGACGGTTGCCGTTCCCCTTCGCGCGACCATCTCGGCGATGCGCGCGTGGCGCTCCTCCGCCAGCATGCTAGGCCTCCTCTGGATAGGTGACGCCCCACGTGCGACGAAGGGCGGTCATGAGCTCCATGACGTCGGACGCGTAGTCGAGAAGGACGCGCTTCTCGGCATCCCCCGCCACCGCCGCCTCGAGGTCCGCCATCTCGTAGCAGAGCGCGTAACCGGAGGCGCCGACGGTGACGGTCTCGCGGCGACCGTCCTCAGTCCACACGATCGTCGCCGTGTCAGCGCGCGGATACTCCATGACCTCAACGTAGCAGCGGTCAAACGAGAGGACCGCGCGCTTGGGCTGCTTGGAGTGAAGGGTGAGCGAGACCACGCCGAGCTGCCCCTCGACGTTGCGACACACGATCCCGCCCGCCTCGTCCACGCCCGTGACGGCGAGGTTGCCGAGCGAGACCACCTCCGTGGGCTGGCTCTC
This sequence comes from Candidatus Olsenella pullicola, assembly GCA_019117265.1. Taxonomy (GTDB): domain Bacteria; phylum Actinomycetota; class Coriobacteriia; order Coriobacteriales; family Atopobiaceae; genus Thermophilibacter; species Thermophilibacter pullicola. Next base: position 1,291 of record DXAB01000099.1, on the reverse strand, counting down.
CATGAAGAGCCTCATGAGGCTGAGCGCGTAGACGCCAATGTCGAGCATCGCGCCGCCGGCGAGGTTGATGTTATAGAAGCGGTTGGAGAGGTCACCGTACTCCTTGTAGGAGCCAAAGTTGAGCTGCGCGAGGTTCATGCGCCCAAACTCCCCTGCTCGTGCGCGGCGAAGGAGCTCCTGGTAGAGGGGCATGTGCAGGATGGTTGTGGCGTCCATGAGCACAACGCCGTGGGCATCCGCAAGATCGCGCGCCTCCTTGAGCTCGGCGGAGTTGAGCGTGATGGACTTCTCGCAGAGCACGTGCTTGCCGGCGGCAAGGGCGCCGCGGAGATAGCGGATGTGCGTGTTGTGCGGGGTGGTGATGTAGATCGCATCGACCAGGGGGTCTGCGTAGAGCTCCTCAACCGTGTCGTAGACGCGCTCAACGCCGTACTTCCCAGCAAAGGAGACGGCCTTGTCGTACGTGCGGTTGGCGACCCCATAGAGGCGACGGCCCGCGAGCGCGAGGGAGGTGGCCATCTGGTTGGCGATGACCCCGCAGCCGATGACGGCCCACCTCAGCTGAGGGGCCCTGAAGAGGTCCTCGGGGAACGGCTGATCATGAACGGCCTCAAAGGCGGCGGTTGCCGCGGCGGCGGAGTCGAGCGGCGCGCTCTTCTCGGTGTCTTGCATGTGCCCTCCTCATCTGATGGGTCCCACTCTGTGATTCTCATTTTTGCGCAGATTCTTCCATTTGTGCGCATGTTTGCGCATTCTAACGGTGAACGGTGGCAGTTTTACCATAAACGGTCATATTCGGTCAGGTATGCGCAAATATGCGCACTGTTGCTGCGCCGAGGATCGACCGAGTAGGGCGCCATCCCGAGGTGCGGGCACGCCCCAGATGCTCCTGGGCACCAAAACGATCGGAAGGGGCGTACATCGAGCTGAAGTTTGCCCAGCTGAAATGGCCCAGCCAGGAGGAAGAGCCGGACCTGATCCAGCGGGCCCGCCGGGTGCGGTATGTCTGCCAGGAATGCGGCTGCATCCTCACCGACCGGGACAAGCCCGCCATGCTGCGGGCCGGGCGGTGGCAGTTTGTCCGCAGGGACAGCGAGACGCCCCGCAGCGTGGCCTTCTGGATGAATACCCTGTATTCGCCCTTTACCACCTTCGAGGAAGTAGCCCGGGAGTTTTTGAAGGTCAAAGACGACCCGGAGATGCTCCACAACTTTGTGAACAGCTGGCTGGCCGAGCCCTGGGAGGACATACGAAGCCCTTGCCTATTTCGTGTTCTTCGGCATCATGGTCT
>DXAB01000098.1 GCA_019117265.1 Candidatus Olsenella pullicola | reverse complement strand
GACGCGGCGCGCCTGGTGGCCCAGCTCTGCGAGGCGGTCGCGGCACTCCACGCGCACGGCATCATCCACCGGGACATCTCGCCGACCAACGTGATCGTGGCGGCGGACGGCGCGCACCTCATCGACCTTGGCATCGCGCGTTTCAGGGCGGAGGGCGCCACGCACGACACAACGCAGCTCGGCACGCCCGGCTTTGCCGCGCCCGAGCAGCACGGCTTTGCCCAGACCGACGCCCGCACCGACGTCTACTCCCTCGGGCGCGTGCTGGGCTACCTGCTCACGGGCGTTCGCCCCGAGATGCCGGACGCCGCGGAGTACGAGCAGGCCCTCGCGGACGAGAAGATTGTGTCGCCGCAGATGCGAGCCGTCGTGGAGCGCGCGAGCGCCTTCGAGCCCAGCGCGCGCTACCAGAGCGCGGCGGAGCTTGCCCGCGCGCTGGGGGCGGAGGTGGCGGACACGGCTGCCCCGGTGGTCGAGAGGGAGGGGGCGCCGCAGGCGGTGCCCGCACCCGAGGCGGTTCCGGCGCCCGGGTCGGGGCGCCCGGAGCGCCGCAACTGGGTCAAGGTTCTCTTTGCCGTGATGGCGGCGATTGCGTTTGTGGTGGCGGTGGCAATCATCCTGGCACAGACGTTCGGACAGGGCGAGAAGGACGCGGACGTGCCGGCAGTCGACGAGCCGGCGAAGACGCAGCCGCTTTCGGAGCCGGAAAACGAAGCCGACGACGTGGGCGACGCCGACGGCTCGGGTGGCCCGGCTGCCCCCGTCATGGACGAGAACCCGCTCGAGATCGTGGAGTCCGGGTGGTCGGTGGGATCCGGCGGCTACGTCAACTACGCCTTTGCGCTGCGAAACACTGCCGACGTGCTCATCGAGTACCCAGCGGTGACCGTTACCGGGCGCGACGCCGATGGCTCTGTGCTCTTCTCGGACGATTGGGTTGTCTCGGAGGTGGCGGCAGGGGAGACAGGCTACTTTGCCTCTATGGCAGGCAACGGGACGGCTCCGGCAACGGTGGACATCACCCCCATCGTGCCAGATGACTATCAGTACACATCAGCTTCGGAAGCGCGCGCGGTCTTCTCGGTATCGGGTGCGCGCGGGGTGTCCGATGGCTTTGGCGGTGTCCAGTTCGTGGGCGAGGTCACCACTGATGAGGATGACGGCTCGATGGGCATGGGTCAGGTCCTATTGAGTGTTGTGCTGCGTGACAAGTCTGGGCAGATAATCTACGGTGCCAGCGGCTTTGCCAATCGGCCTGCCGTGGGGAAGACAACCTCGTTTGAGATTGACGCCTTCGACGCGCCCAGAGACTATACAAGCTTTGAGATCTACGCCCGCCCGTGGTAGTCCAGCCGCGGACGGGAAGCCTTACAGCCCCAGGATCTCCTGCTTCTTTGCGTCAAACTCCTCCTGCGTGAGGATGCCCATGTCGAGAAGATCCTTGAGCTTCTTGAGCGTCTCCATCTGCTCGTCCAGGCTCGGCTTTGGCGCAGTCGCCGCATTGGGCGCCTCCGGAGCGCTGGCCGGTGTGGCAGCCCCCTGAACCGTGGCGGCGTTCTGCGGGCTTATCGACTGGGCGAGGTTCATGCCAAAGAGCATGCCGCCGCCATCGCCAAGTCCGTTGTCGCGCACGCCCTCCGCAATCAGCTGCTGCGCCGCTATGTTTGCTGCCTGCTGCGAGACGTCCTCGTACGCGCGCACGCCCATGCGGCGCTCGGAGAACTGACGGACGAGCTCGCGAGACTGCTCCGAGAACTCGATGTTCTCAATCGCTACGGAGACTAGCTTGAGTCCGAAGCGCGCCTCCCATGTGCCCGCGTTGTCGTCTTCCGAGACGATTTGTGCGGCAATCGTGTTTGCCTGCGACGGAAGTTGGGAGATTCGGTAGCTTGCGGAGAGTGCGTTGACCGCGGAGATGAACGAGTGGAGGAACTCGGCAAGCAGCTGCGTTCTCGCCTTCGGGTCGTCAAGTGAGTAGGAAAACACGTTGGCAGGCAGGAAATTTCTCACCAGAAGCTCGGGGTTGCTCACCTGGACCGAGAACGAGCCATACGCATAGACCTCAAGGTCAGTCCCATAGAACAGGTCGTTGTAGGCAAGCGGACCTCGCGTCCCAAATCTGAGGCCGCGAATCTCGTGAAGGTTGACAAAGGCCACGCGCTTCTCGTCGGCAGACATGCCCGAGAAGCCAACGCGTTCGGCCGCCTCGTCAAGGAGAATCCTGCCGATTCCCTTTTCGCGGCGATCCTGCTCGTCAAATAAGCTGGCCTGACCATCTCGGTACTCAAAGCTACCGGGCGTTGTGATGACCTGCTCGATTCCCGCCTGGCTGAACACAAACGACGCAGTGCCTTCGGGGACAAAGATGAGCGAGCCGTTTGAGAGGATGTCTTCCGCCCCACGGTTTGCCCCACGGCCGTTCTGCGAGTTCTTGCGAATTCCCGGAGCCACAACGGTGTGCTCGTCAAATGCCGGAGCGGTGACGATGTCCTTCCACTGGTCGGCAAGCACGCCGCCGATGGAGTCAAACGCCGCGTCAAAGATTCCCATTGCAGCCTCCTAGAGCGTCTGGCGAGTGTCGCAGTACGAGCACGTTACGGGTGAGCCTGCGCGCCCGGTGATTGGGGCGTGGCAGCCAACGCACTTCTTGGTGACGTTGGCAGGCCGCTCCTTCTGTGCGGCGCCTCTGGGTTGCCGACCGCCTCCAAAGAGGGAGCCGACCAAGTCCTTAGCCCCATCGACGATGTTGGTTATCTCGGGCGGAAGGTCGTCTTCCGCCCCGATGCCAGATAGCTCCCCGTCGGCGGCCTGCGCAATGGCCCGGGCCCATCGCTCGGCCAGGCGCCGTGGGTTGGCCGGGAAGCACAGCGTGACGGTCTCGTCCTCAAAGGCGGCCTGCAAACAGTAGCTGGAGCGGTACTTGGTGGCAAAGACCTGCGGAGCGTCGTTCTGCCACCGAATCTTTTCGAGTGGGCACCGCTTGAGCATGCGTGTCTTTTTGAACAGGCCATGAGAGGCGCTCGCAACGAGAATGAGGTTCTGATTGGTGAGCACAAGCTCGTCAAGGTCCTCGTCGCCCGCGCCATTGCCCAACTTGACCGACTGCTCCTGCATGACAACGAGTTCTCCCGGAGCGAGATTGTAGTCCTCCACCTGGCCCTCCGTTTCTGCATGTTTCCGATTCATGCTAGGAGGGAAGCCCCGACGTTTCCTCAGTTGCTAACTGAGGAAACCGGCTATCAGGCAAATCACAATGGCTTACAGATTGGATTTCATTCAGGTTCGTTGAATGGAGGGTCGTATGGACTGGGAGCCTGCGGGCAAGAACGTCGACAAGCCAAAGGGCAGAAAGCGGCGTGGCTGTCTCGTCGCCGTCGTGGTCGTGGTCGCGCTCTTCGTGATCGCCGGTGTTTCTCGCTGCGGGGGTGGAGGAGACGAGCGGCTTGACTGGCCCACGAGCGGGCTTGCGACGATGCTGCCGAAGCCGGACTCGGATGCGGGGAGCGTTTCGATCAACGACAACGAGACTTTCTCGGCAGACGTGGATAACTATTCGCAGGAGCAGTTCGAGTCCTACGTGGCCCAGTGTCAGGAGATGGGCTTCACGGTTGAGGCGATGACCGATACGGATGAGTTCGACGCGTATTCCGAAGACGGGCATCATCTGACCTTGCACTTCTACGACTCCCTCGAGAACATGGACATCGATCTAGAGGCTCCGATTGAGATGGGCACGATCTCTTGGCCTACCACCGGCGCGGGCTCGCTGGTGCCCGCTCCGACCTCGACGACGGGCAGCATCGACTCCGACAGCTCGGGCTTCTTCTTCGCCTACGTGGGCGAGACAAACGAGGAGGCATTTGCCGCCTACGCTGATGCGTGCTCGTCTGCGGGTTTCAACGTTGACTATGACCGCGGGGATACGTGGTACAGCGCTGACAACGTAGACGGTGTCTCGCTGAGGGTTGAGTACCGCGGCTTCAACACCATGATGGTTCGGGTCGATGTCCCGGATGATGCGGATGCGTCTCCGGAGACTTCCGAGCCGGAGACGACGGCGCCGGAGGCCGAGGCCCCGACAGCGTCCGATAACTCCACTACTGGCGGATCGTCCGATTTTCGTGCCACGATGGACGCGTACGAGGCGTTCATGAACGAGTACTGCGACTTCATGGAGACGTACAGCAGCGACTCGAGCAACATTGTCGCCATGGCGACCGACTACGCGGACATGATGAGTCGTTACGAGGACGCGATGGAGCAAATTGACGCCATCGACGAGAACTCCCTCTCTGCGGATGACCTGGCTTACTACACGGAGGTCATGGGTCGTGTGAGCGCGCGCCTGCTGGAGATTGGGCAGTAAGCATCGGGAGAGAAGACGCTCAACAGGGCGGCGCGCCGAGAGTGGCGCGCCGCTTTTTCGCTTTCCGCTCGGCGATTGTAGATTGATGAACAAGCTATTAGCGTCGAATAATAGAAGAGCGTTGATTGAGCCGCGTGAATAGTTTGGGGATAGAATGGCAAATAATAAGCCCCTCACGTACGTCTTTGTTGTTTCTTTTGTCCTGACGCTGACCCTTTCCCCCTCCGTCGCATTTGCCGACGATCAAGGGGGGCTGTTTTACTTTGAGGACCGGGTGCATGTCGTAAATACGGGACTCGATAATGGATATTCAGGGTCTGAGGCTGTTGGGCACGATGACAGTCACTTTGGATGGAGCCTAGGAAGCATTTACGTATCCGGCTTTACTCGTAGAACAACCGTCGACGGTAGAACTATTTTCCTAAAGAACATTGGGGATACCGTAACCCTAGGCTTTCGCCTTGACCAGTGCATTGATCGACTTAATGGGGACGACAGCCTGTCCATTGCGGACGATGAGAATGGCTACGATGAGAAAATGGGGGTCTCCCAGACGGACTTTGGTCGTGGGACGCTAATTGTCAGAAAGACTGACTATCAAAACCATGTTGAAGAACCTCAGATTTATACCGACTACCTACAGGGAGTTGAAATAGGCGCCCTCACGCAAATTGATCTTCTTGAGGAGGGCGACTACGAGGTCGTTCTTAACTATGAAACAAGAAGCGATCAGAACGTATATTTTGGGGTGTCTGTCTTTCCTCACTTTGAAAGCTATAGCTTAGAGTTCAGCTTCTCTGTACGCAACGGAAACTGCATGGTGTATCCCTTCGATGCCGTGACTGGGTCTGAGCTTTCGAATGCTTCATTCACAGAAAATGGTTTCTATCTCGATTTGGCTAAGTCGAGATATTTGGAAATAAACGTTGCGCGAGAGGTGGTTAGCGATGCTGGCACGGAGCTGGTGAGTGATACGAGGTTTAATAGACCAGCCAAAGATGGTGAGGAGTATACAGAGGAGGGCGTTTACACAATTGAAGTTAGCAATCCAGCAACGGGGCAATCGACAACTAAAGTAATTTATGTTGGGGCAGACCCTTTGCTTAAGTCTCATGCGGTGACGGGACGTTCAATTGAAGAGATTCTTGGAATGGTGGATGGTGGAGCGTCCATTGCGGAGGACGGGACGATTCTGTCTCCCTCCGGAGTTGTGATTGCCCCTCAGGGAGAGAGCCCAATCGTTGATGGCGCGCCTTCTTTTGAGGCGGGGGATGATTCGGAAGCATCGGAGGGGGCTGCTGTTTCGTCTGGCGCGTGGCAAAGTGCCCTTGGACTTGCGCTGGTGCTGGCCGTTGCCACCGCTATTGCTTTCTTAAGAAAAGTACGGGCAAAAGGTGGCGGGGGTGAGTAGCATGGGAGGGCCGACGCCAAGGAAGTTCGTCTCCGCCCTGCTCGCAATTGTTCTGTTGCTCAGCGGATGTACACCGTGCGTTTCTCAGACAGGGGATTCCGAAATCAGCGCAAGTCGACAAGAATCGGCGGATATCTTGCCGGGTGGCTATTCCGGCCCGGGAGACAGCCGATACCTCTCTTATTTTGAAAACGCCCTCTATAGTGGTCTTATTGACGAGGCATCTAAGCGAGGATACTACATTGAAAAGGTCGATGCGACCTATGTGTCCCAAGAATACCTTGAAGAGATTTCGTACAACTCTCAATCAAATATCTATTTTGGATATACGCTTGATGAGATAGAAGGTCAATTTGATGAAGGTGGATACGTCTTTACGGTAAGCGAAGACGGAACAACAGTAGTAAAAAAGTTCGAAGAGTATGTCGATGTTTTCGGAGAGTCTGTTGAGGACCTTGCGGTGGGCGGGGGAGTTATTCTCCTGTGCGTTACTGTGTCTGCCGCTACCGGAGGCTCCGCCCCTGCCATAAGCATGATATTTGCCTCTGCCGCCTCTGCGGCAGCTCAAGGCGCGTTTGCTGGAGGCGCCGTTTCTGGCTTAACTGCAGCCTTTGCCGCGGGGATAGAATCGGGAGATTTTGAAGAAGCTGTCAATGCGGGGATTGCTGCAGCGGGCGAGGGATTTAAGTGGGGGGCAATTGGCGGCGTGCTAGCCGGGGGTGTGATTGAAGGAGTTGGCCTGAGGGGGGCGGCTCGCAACGGCCTTACCATGAACGAGGCGGCGCAGATTCAGCGAGAGTCGAAAATGCCGCTTGACGTTATTGGCGCGCTGCAGTCAATGGATCAATACCAGATTCTTAAAGACGCGGGATTGTTTGTTAGTGATACTCCCATTGCGGGAAGGACGGCGCTGATTAGGCATATCGATTTAAATCAGGCGGACGAACTCGGTATAACAAATCTGGAGAAAATGAAGAACGGGATGGCCCCGCTTGATCCAGACGGCCTTCCCTATGAACTCCACCATGTTGGGCAGCAAAACGACGGGACGCTTGCGATTCTGACGAGAGCCGAGCACAGATCAAAGGGGAACTATTCCATTTGGCACCAGTTTATGGAGTCTAACGTCAATCACACTTATGAATGGACTAAAACAAAAAAGGAGTTTTGGATGACGATGGCCGATTTGGCGGAGAGCGGAGCGATATAAGCAATGAACGTCGTTGATGTCCTCAAGGAAATAAGCGGCCTACGCTGTCTAAGCGGGGTGACCGAGAAGACGCTACATTGGGCGGAGCGTCGTTTGCTGTTGTCGTTTGCCCCAGAGTATCGAGAATATCTTTTGATGTATGGCTTAGTATCTGCAAATGGACACGAGCTTACTGGCATATGCGATTTTCCAAGGCTGAACGTGGTAGATGTAACGCTTGAGTGCAGAAAAACCCACAATGTACCTTCTGATTTCTATGTTGTCGAAGAAGCTTTGTTTGATGACATTGTCGTTTGGCAATCCACTGACGGCTTGATTTACGAATCCGTTCCCGGAAAGCCTCCGCGCAAGGTGTGTTCCTCGCTTGGTGAGCATCTCTTGCGCTAGCCCCTGCTATAGGGGTAGAGCTTGACGTGCTTGATTGTTGAATATGCGTGCGAGCGCATTCTCAAGACTTGGAGGAGCTCGTTGAATGAATCTCTGGACCGCCAATCCACTAACTAGCGTAGGCCCCATCAAGCTCGGTGCCACCCGCGAGGCCGTCCGCGCTGTCGCGGGCCCCGAGTTCGAGGAGTTCAGGAAGTCCCCCTCCAGCGAGAACACGACCGACGACTACGGCTCGTTCCACGTCTACTATGACGAGGACGACACCTGCGTCGCGGTGGAGGTGTTCCCGGAAATCGAGGTCGTGGTCGATGGGGAGGTCGTCTTCCCAACCACGCTAGAAAAGGCCGCCGCCGCAATCCCGTCCCTTGAGCGCGACGACGACGGGCTGATCTCAACCGAGAAGTCGATTGGAATCTACGCGCCCCACGGAGAGATGGAGAGCATCCTGTTCGGCGTGCAGGGCTACTACGACTAGCGGCCCTTCTCGCCGCCTGCCGAATAGTCGCCCGCCCTCCTGCGTCAATGTCGCACGCTTGCGCCACCCACCCCCGACCAAGGAGGCCCGCCATGCACATCTACAACTTCCTCGACAACGACGACGCCAAGACCATCGCCGAGAAGGGCCCCTTCAAGGTGATCGAGTGGCAGCGCGACCTCTCGGTGCCCTACGGCGGCGCCATCTCGGCCTACTTTGCCGCCGAGATGGGCGTTCGACGCCGCCAGCTCGTCTGTGAGATCGACGGCCGCGTGGGCGTGACGCTGCAGGCCGGCGCCATGCAGTGGACCGCGGGTAGCGTCCAGGCAACGACGGGCGTCAAGGGCGTGGGCGACTTCTTCGGCAAGGCCATCCGCGGCTCGGTTACCGGCGAGTCGGCAATCAAGCCGGAGTACGTGGGCACCGGCACCATCGTCTGCGAGCCCACCTACCGCCACATCCTGCTCATGAGCCCGCAGGCAGACATGGGCGGGACTATGGTGGTCAACGACGGCCTGTTCATGGCCTGCACGTCCGACATTCGCCACCGCGCGATCATGGTCAAGCGTCCGAGCGCCATGGCCGCGGGCAACGAGGGCCTGTTCAACCTCGGCTTGGATGGAGCGGGCGTCGTGGCGCTCGAGTCCCCGGTCCCCGCGAGCGAGCTCGTTGCCGTGGACCTTGAGGGTGACGAGCTCAAGGTGGACGGCAACTTCGCCATCGCCTGGTCGGAGGCCCTCAGCTTCTCCGTCGAGCGCAGCGGCAAGTCGCTCATCGGCTCCGCGGTCTCGGGCGAGGGCCTGGTCAACGTCTACCGCGGTCACGGCCGCGTGCTCCTCTCGCCGGTCGCGTCCCTCACGCCCAACCCCGATGCCGGCTCTGGGGAGGCCTAGGATTCGGCGCGCATCCGGGCGAGAAGGGCGGTGCGTCCTTCTCGCCGTCTGGCCGCCTTGGGCGGCGGCCCGGAAACCGCTCTCAGGAACTTGCCAGAATCCACACAGCGGCGGCAAAGCAGCCCAACGCGCAGAGCAGCTCGATGATCGTCATGACGCCGACTCCCCGCCGCGTGATGAAGGTCGTGGGCCGACGTTGGTCGAGGTAGATGGGGCACGTCCCGGATGCGGACATCTCTCTCGCCCGCCTGCCGGAGACGCTCTGGATTGACCTCCCGCGGTAGTGCCGGCCGCGGTGCTCATAGGAAAAGACGGGGTAGTGAAGCGTCGTCACGTGGGCTGTCGGCACGTCCTCGCAGCCGCGATACGTTGCCTCAACCTTGGTCCTGCACGCGAACAGGGCGCGGAGGTCGTTGGCGGTGACGCACCCGAACAGCGTGCCCAGCGTCGCGGCAACCGTGACGGCGACGAGCCTGTCCGAGCCCGGGAGGAGCGCGGCCAGCAGAAACGACGCGGTTGACCCCACCGACATGGCAACCAGCGAGGCAAAGACGATGGGGGAGCTCCCCTGGTTGCCCTGACGTACCACCGCAACGGTCACCGCATCAAAAAAGAGCGCTATGAGAAAGAGGGGGAGCAGCTGCCCCATGCCCATGACGCACCCCTCTGGTCGATGGCCCCAAGGGCGGACGCCCCTCCCGTCGGGGGCGTCCGCTCATCGTGTCCTAGCAGGTTGCCCCGCCAATGACGGTCTTGCTGAGGATGGCCTCCTTGTCGATGGGCGCCGTCAGCAGCTTCTCCTGCACATAGTCAAAGCCGAGGCGCGCCACGGTGTCGGCGAAGCGCTCGCCGCTCTGCCCCTCGTCGCGGAAGAAGAGGATCGCGCGCTCCACGACGTCCATGACCTCGTCCTCGCTGGTGAAGATCTTGTCCAGCGGGATGCCGTGCGCCGTCTTCTTGCCCCAGCGCCCGCCGATGTAGACCTTGTAGCCGGCAAGTCCCTCGGTCACGGCGCCGAACGGGCACGCGCCCACGCAGCGCCCGCAGTGGTTGCACGCGGAGCCGTCGATGGTGATCTTGCCGTCCGGCCCGATCTGCGCGTCGCCCATGGGGCAGGCCTTCACCACCTGGCAGACCTTGCACGCGCGGCACTTCTCGAGGTCGATCTGCGGCACGCGCTGCCCGACGATGCCCAGGTCGTTGAGGTCGGGCTTGACGCACATGTTGGGACAGCCGCCCACGGCGATCTTGAACTTGTGCGGAAGGTCCACGCCGTGGTAGCCCACGTAGAAGCGCTCGTGCAGCTTCTCGGAGAGGTCAAAGGTGTCGATCAGGCCGTACTGGCAGGTGGTGCCCTTGCAGCTCACGACCGGGCGTACCTTGGAGCCGGTTCCGCCGGCGTCCAGGCCGTGGTCCTGAAGGAAGCCGATGCACGCGTCGATCTTCTCGTACCTCACGCCCTGAATCTCCAGCGTGAGGCGCGTTGTCATCGTGACCTCGCCGGAGCCAAAGCGCTCGGCAGCCTCGGCCACGGCGCGCTGCTCGTCCACCGTGATCTTGCCGTTGCGCGTGATCACGCGGATGTTGAAGACGTCATCAAAGCGCTTGTCCTGAAGGCAGCCCAGGCCCTTGAGGCGCTTGACCTCGGCGGTGGGCAGCTTCTTTCCCGCCGGGCGCGGCACGCGGACCTCGTTGAACGTGATACCGCCCTCGAGCACGCGCGTGTTCGTGTAGCCGGCGGCCTTGAGGCGGTTCTGCGTGAAGTAGCCTCGCTTGCCCTTGGCGCAGACCAGCAGGAGCTTCTCGTCCTTGGCGTGCCCGGGCAGCCCGTCCGGGCCGATCTTGGTGAGGTCCACCCACTCCGCACCGGGGATCGTGGGCGCGGGCAGCACGTCGATCACGTGGTAGTCCGCGGCGGCGCCGGTGGCATACTCGGCCGGCGTGAAGCTCTCGAGCTCGCCGGCGAGCTTGTTCTCCAGGATGTACGCGGTGGTGACCAGCGGGTGAATGGCGGTCGAGAAGGGCGGCGCGTAGGAGAGGTCTATCAGGTCCAGATCCTCCACGGCGAGCTTCTGGTAGAGCGCCGTCACCACGACGTCAACGACCTTGTCCACGGCGCCAGCGCCCAGCACCTGCACGCCGAGCAGTCGGTGCGTGGCGCGGTCTGCGATGAGCTTCACGAAGAAGCTCGAGGAGCCGGGATAGTAGTGGGCCTTGTCGTCTACCACGGAGACCACGCTCACCGGGTCAAAGCCCGCCTCGCGTGCCGCCGCCTCGGTGAGGCCGGTGCGACCGCCGTTCAGCGTGGGAAGCAGGCGCACCACGCCGGTGCCGAGCGCGCCGGGGTAGGGCGTCGGCGTGCCCGTGAGCGTGCGGGCGATCGCGCGGCCGGCGATGTTTGCCGTCGAGCCCATGGCGCTCCAGAACGGGCGGCCGGTGATGGCGTTCGTGACCTCGGCGCAGTCGCCGGCGGCGTAGACGTCCGGCAGGTTGGTGGCGCCGAGCTCGTCCACAATCACGCAGCCGCGGTCGAGCTCCGCGCCGGAGCCCTCAAGCCAGGCTGTGTTGGGCCTGATGCCAATGGAGAGGATCACGAGGTCCGCCGGCAGCGTGCCCGAGCCGGTCTCCACGCCCTCGACCTTGTCGGCGCCCTTGATGGCCGACAGCGGGCACGACGTCATCACGCGCACACCGGCCGCCTTGAGCTGGCGCTGTGCGAAGCCCGCCATCTCGGGGTCAAAGACGTTGGGCAGGATCTGCGGCATGGCGTCGATCACGGTGACGGAGAGGCCGCGCGCGAGTAGGTTCTCGGCCACCTCCAGGCCGATGAAGCCGGCGCCCACAACCACAGCGCGGCGCGCGCCGGCGTCGGCGTAGCTGCGGATGGCCTCGGCGTCGTCCGGCGTGCGCACGGTGAAGACGCCGGGCAGGTTGGTGCCGGGGATGCTCGCGGGCACGAGAGGCGAGGCGCCGGTGGCGATGACCAGCTTATCGTAGGCCTCGGCGTGCTCGGAGCCGTCCTTCTCGCGTACCGTGACCTCGTGCGCCGTGGCGTCAAGCGCCACGGCCTCCACGCCTGTGCGCACCTCCACGCCCGTGAGCCCTTCGTAGGCGGTCGGGGTGTTGACGATGAGCTCGCCGCGCGTCTTGATGTCCCCGCCGATGTAGTATGGCAGGCCACACCCGGCGTAGCTGATGTCCTCGCTCTTTGTTACGACCACGACCTCGGCCGAGCGGTCGCAGCGCTTGAGCTTTGCCGCGACCTTGGTTCCGGCGGCCACGCCGCCCACGATCAGGTATCTCATGGCGTTCCTCTCCTTGTGTGCCGCCTCGTGCGGCGCGCTTCTCCCATGGTAGGTCCGGCCGGTTGCCTCTCAGGCGAGATTGCCGCCCAAGGCGGCTCTTTGACGGCCGCTGGTGCGCCTGGAACGGCGGCCTACTTGGAGGCTCCAGAAAATAACGCGGTTTGGCTTCCTGAAAACGCGACAAATCTAAGGAAAAGCCCTGTTGGTGCAATTCTTTCAGCAAGCCAAACCGCGTTATTTTTAGGGATGCCGGGGTATGTGAGAGAATGACGCCGTCAACAGACGCGGGCTCACGCCCGCTGAGAGGAGAATTCCATGAAAGTTGCCATCCCAACCTTGGGCAAGGGCGGTCTGGACTGCGAGCGTTCCGGCCACTTTGGCCACTGCGACTGCTTTACCGTGGTTGACGTGGAGAACGGCCAGGTCGGTGCCGTGTCCGTCATCGATAACCCGCCCCATGAGGAGGGCGGCTGCATGCGCCCCGTGGCGTTGCTCGCCCAGAACGGCATCGACGCCATCGTTGCCGCGGGTATGGGCATGCGTCCCATGATGGGCTTTGAGCGGGCGGGCATCACCGTCTACTTTGAGAACCAGACGCCCGGCGTGGGCGACGTCGCCCAGATGGCGGCCGCCGGCACCCTCCCCGTCATGGGTGCCGAGCACGCCTGCCACCACTAGTTACGTGACCGACGCGCTGGTCATAGCAGGCTGTCTTTCCGGTGAGAGGGGTGATGCTGGGATGGCCGCCCTTGTGCGCGAGCTCACGGAGGCGGCCGACACCAGCATGGTGCTGCGAGCCCGCACGGGAGGCCGGCCGGTGGGGCGGTCGTTGCCAGAAGTCCTGTCCGACTTGCGGATCCGTGGGGTGCGCCGCGTGATCGTGGCAACCACGCATGTGGCGAACGGGCGCCTTCAGCGTGAGGCCGCGGAAGCGGTGCGTGCGGCGGCGCCCTGCTTTGACGAGCTGGAGCTTGTCCCTCCTCTGCTCGCGGACGAGGGCGACTGTGTCGCTGTGGCAACGGCGCTCGACGAGGCCCTGCCCGCGCGGCGGGGACGCGTCATTGCGCTCGCAGGTCATCGCGGCCCGGAGTGCGAGGCGGCGTTTGCGCAGCTCGAGAGTGCCTTTTGGGCGCGTGGGCGCGAGGACGTTTTCGTGGACTCCCCGTCCCGCCTGACCGCGCGCCTGGCGGATGCGGGGTCATCTGAGCGCGAGGTTCTTCTCGGCCCGCTTCTGATGGCGCTCGGGCACCACGCGCGCCATGACGTGCTGGGCGAGCTTGCCCAAAGCCTCTCTGCAGACGTCTGGCCGCACTCCCTCTCAGAACTTCCCGCCATCCGCTCCCTCATCGTGTGTAAATTGGGGACGTGTTTTTCCTCTCAGAGTTTTTCCTTTTATCTTTTTGTCACTTAGCTGGTCATTGCCCTCTATGATGATGTGGCGTACCTTTATCTTTTCTTTCTTGTCTACGATGACATCCAGTATCACGTGATTCTTTTCCGCCACGTCATCTCTTTGCACAATATTTATCTCGGCGTTCTTGAAACCTTTGTCATCGAAATATTTCTTGGCCAATATCTTGGCACGGTCTAGCATGTTGGGGGTGAGCTGGCTGCCCTTCAGCAGTCCCAGCTTGGTCTCCATGTCCTCACGCTCGCTTTTCTTTAATCCAAAATAATTGATATCAGACACACGGGGGCGTGCGGTAAGATAAATGTGTGGGTATACTTTGTTGCCCACGATAGAGTCGATGGCTATGGTCACGTTAGAGAAGAGTCCATTCTTCCAATAACGTTTCACGGCATCGGTTATCTCATCGCCTGGCACGGAGATTTCTTGCCCCACGGTGAGGTTGGAGATGCCAGAGAGTACGTAGTCTTCATATCCCTCTATGCCCGATACGTTGATGCCGCCCACAATCAAGGTTCTTGGCGTACCGGCATACGAGATGTCGGGGTTTACGATTTTCTCTTGCGCGTTTGCTGTCAGCGTGGCCAGCATGAACGCTCCTAGCGCTATTATTTTATTGATAGGTTTCATCACCTTTGTCATGTTCACTTATTGATTAGATTCCACTTGGGCTTCCGTTTTGCCAAATCTGCGCTGGCGCCGTTGGTAACTCGCTATGGCCTTGTGAAGGTCTTCCTCATAGAAGTCCGGCCAATAGGTATCACAGAAATACAACTCAGTGTAGGCTATCTGCCAAAGCAGGTAGTTGGATATGCGCAATTCTCCGCCTGTTCGTATCAGCAGGTCGGGGTCGGGCATGAAAGCGGTGGCCAGCCGTCGGCTAATGGACTCTTCCGTGATGTCCTCGGGGCGCAGCAGTCCGTCCTTCACTTCCTCCGCCAAATGCCGCATGGTGTCGGTTATCTCCCAACGGGAAGAGTAGCTCAGTGCCACCACCATGGTCATGGCACTATTATTGGCCGTGTGCTCCATAGTCTCTTCCAACTTGGCCTGTACCTCCTTGGGAAGTCTTGCCATGTCTCCGATGACACGGAAGCGCACGTTATTCTTCATGAATATTTCGTCCTCCAGCGAGGAGAGCACCAATCCCATCAAAGCGGCTACTTCTTGGGAAGGTCTGTTCCAGTTCTCCGTGGAGAAAGTATAGAGCGTGAGGTATTCCACGCCTAACTTGGTGCACTCGGCTGTAATCCTGCGCACGGTCTCCACGCCCGCCTGGTGGCCATAGCTACGCTCCTTGCCTCGCTCTGCCGCCCATCTGCCATTGCCGTCCATGATGATGGCAATATGGCGCGGGATGTTGTTATTATCTAATTGTTCCATTAATAGTCTTTGTTGCAATTTGCGCATTTGGGACTGAAACTGTAAGTGAGGGACAGCATCAGCGCTGAGTAGCAGTCGGTGTTCTTGAAGATGCCAGTGCTTTTTACGCCATAAGGATCTTCCACGCCGTCCAGTTTATCGCTCAGGGAGAAGTGCATGGCCCATTCCACGCCCAGGTTCAGTCTTTCTCCTATTTTGTATTTCAGGCCTAATCCCAAGGGAACATTGGCCGTTAAGACGTTTTTCTCGCCTCCTGTGACCATGGTGGCTCCCAGTCCCGCGAAGACAAAAGGCGTGAGACGCTTGCTCCCGCGGTAGTCTCGCCCCGTTCCGTAAGGCCAGAAGTTGTATTCATACACCAAGCTGGCATCCCACAGCGTGTGGCTGAACTCATAGGGTGTCTCGGCCTCCGCATAGTCGGGCAGGTAGGTCTCCACGTCGGCGGAAGAGCCTTTCAGCTTGCCATAACTGGCGGACAACTTCAGCCCCATGTAGGGATTGAACACATAGCGGGCCACGATTGCCCCTGCGGGTTGCATGTTGCTCACGATGCTGCCATTGAAGTCTCCCTCATAGCTTACCACGCCTGCGCCTACTCCTATCTCCATGCGATACTCCGTTTCGTCTTGCGCATAGAGAGGCGCGACGGTAAGGAACGCAAGGAGTGAGAAGAATAATTTACGCATGTCTACACCTTATATATAATATATAATGTATAGCGATCAGTTCTCGAAGGCGGTCTCCTCTTTAATCCATCCCTCGGAATTGTGGCGGCCTTTCCAGGCGCTTCCCACTCCGTCTATGTTGATAATCCACAGGTAGTTCTGTTTGTCCTTGACGAAGGCGAAGTTGTGCGCGCCATTGAAGCCCGTGGGCAGACCCACTGAGTCTTTGCGCCAAGTGATGCCTTTGTCCATGGACACCAACAGGCTGTCGGAGTCGCAATGTAATGCCTCGAAGCCGTCTCTATAGGCCGTGGCCAAGAACTGGCGGCCATAAGGAGCCTTGAATTGGTCGGCTTGGTCATAGACCACGTAGCTCCAAGGTTGGCTCTCCGAGCCTTCCGCGTATTCTTGCACTTTGGTCCATACTGTGGAGGATTCTTGTCCTGCGCTAGCGTCAGGTCTTCCCATAAGTAACAGATGTTCTGTTTCTTTGTTCACCAAGTTCTCCGTATAGGCCAGGCTTATTTCCGCGCTGGGCAGGAATGCGGGGTCTGTGTCTATTTGCTCAGCCTCCCAAGTGAGTCCCTCGTCTTTTGATACGGAGATGCCAGTGTGTGTCAAGGCATATAAGTAACGGGAACTGGCTCCAGCCAAGCAGGTGAGTTCGGTGGCTTCCTTTACGGTTTCCCAAGTCTTGGCATCAGCGGAACGCATCAAGTTGGTGCCTGTCGTGCCATTGGTCAAAGTATAAATGTAGCCGTTAAAGCTGATGGCATTTTGGCTGGCGTTAGGGGAGAGGGAAACGTCGGGCGTTACTTCTTCCCATTCCACTCCGTCTGTGATGTTTGTGGCATAGATGTGCAAGTTGTTCGTGGCATCTATGCCAAACAAATATATCCGCTCGTTCACGTTTACGGCTTTTGCCTGGGCTAATGCCGCCAACTCCGCGTTGTTTTGCGCCAAGGTATGCCAGCCAAAAGAGTCTGGGTCTTCCTTGTGTACATTCACGGTGACGGTATAGGCGGAGTAGGCGGTGCCTATCACGTTGTAGGCTCTTATTTCCCGTGGTACGGAGAAGTCTATGGAGTCACTGCTGGAATAGGCGGCGATGGAGTCACTCTTCGTGTCCTTGATGCCGATGACTCCGCTGTTCTTGGAACTGATGGTAGCCAATATGCGTGTGGCGTCACAGCCTTTAGGCAAGGAGTCTGGGTTGTAGATTATCTTTTTTACCTGGTCAATGTAGAACTTGTATTCGCTGCCGTCCACGTCTTCCGTGTAGACGCTGTCTTCGCCTTTCGAGGAAAGGGTGTGCACATATCTATCCACTGTACCCAGCGAGAAAGCCGTGATGGCAGTGTCGTTGGGGTATTCATATTCGTATTCGTTGTCATCCAGGCAGGAGCTGGCTATCCATGCCATTGAAATCAACAGGATGAAAACCTGAAGCTTATTTCTCATTATGCGTTATACAATATTTTTATTTTGCGTGCAAATTTACGGAGAAATATCCGAAAATAGTTCCTTTAGGGCTATTATTATGCGATTTATCAAATAAAATTTATTTTTTTAAGGTTGTTTAGTGCTTCTGGTATTGTTGCCTGAGACCGTTTTCGGCTCACGATTGAATGCCCATTTGAAGTGATTTGCGGGGTGGTGAATGAGGCAAATTCTCAAAAAGTGTTGATTTTACATCAACAAGGGTTAAAAT
>DXAB01000097.1 GCA_019117265.1 Candidatus Olsenella pullicola | reverse complement strand
ATTGTTCTTAAACTTCCACATGATCTTAGAACGCTTATCTTGAGTAAGGTCACCATGAATACCGGCGAGGCGGGGAGAGGATCGAGGAGGATGACGGCGGACGGTACGTATACGTCTCCGAATGGCATTCTCTACCGAAAGTATAATCAACTATATACAATGCTATACATTAATCATATCCATAACGGATGGTGTAATGTATGGTAACAGCGCTTTGCGGCATCTCCGCATTTGAGTTCTGGAGAACCCCTCCCTTAATTCGAATGCTTGTCAACCCGTCGGATAGCGGCAGGGATCTTCCCCTTGAGCCGGAACGACTCTGGGAGCTTAGGAAAAAGACCTATCACGAGCTTGAGATTTGGCGAAACAGCTCCGTGCTCGAGGAGCGCGGAAGGCCGTTCATGTCAGACAGCGCCCTTGACGTGCTCGACACCATCGCGCGCATTGCTCCGTGCGTGTCTGCCCCCATAGAGATTCTTGTCCCCAGCCCCTCTGATCGCCGACCCTCGGGTCTTGTGAGACCGCATGTCATGAGCCTTGACCTCTCCAAGCGCGAGCTCGTTCGGATTTCTCCCTCGCTCTGTGTCACCTCACCGGCGCTCACCCTGCTTACGCTCGCTCCACGCCTCTCGCTCGCGCGCCTGGTCATGGCCGCATCTGAGCTCTGCGGCTGCTTTTCGGTGTATGAGACGCCGCCCTCCCTGCGCGAGGCGCTTGAGGGGCTCAACCGTGCGCATATGGTTCCTCGGGTCTCATCATGGTCCCCGTCGTTTGATGAGAGCGGGCATCTCAGCGACCTTTGGACGCGACCGTCGCTCGTAGAGCCCAAGCGGATCGCTGAGCTTGCAGATAAGGCGCGGGGAAGACGCGGATGTCGCTTGCTGCGTCAAGCGGCAGAGCTTGTGACAGAGGGCGCCGCGTCTCCTTTTGAGGTTCAGGCGGCCATGCTGCTTGGGTTTGCGTGCGGGCTGGGCGGAGAGGGCTATGGTGGGTTCACGCATAACCATGAGGTGGCCCTGAGTGATGCGGCGCGATGCCTTGCGGGGAGAAGGACGTGCCGCTGCGACCTCTACTGGCCTTCGACTGGAGACCGGCGCGCCCTTGACCTTGAGTGTCAGAGCAGGCTCCATCACGTGGGGGAGTCGCGCGGCCTCTCCGATGCCGACAGGGCAACCGCGCTTCAGAGCATGGGGATAGAGGTTCTTCTCGCCACCTACGCGCAGTTTGATGACGAGCGGCGCTTTGACGCGCTGTCCGCGACAATTGCCGAGAAGATCGGGCGCACCCCTCCAGAGCGGACCAAGGCATACCTAGAGGCTCGCGCCAAGCTGAGGGATGAGGTCCTCGTGAGCTGGAAGGCGTTTCACCAAGAGCTGAGGTGAGCGATGCTCCGACTTCCCCTCTCCCAGCGCCCTCTATCACTCGGCGAGTGTGCGAAAGTCGGCGTATGTTTTTCGATTTCGGTTTGACTCGCTTGCGTTTCCCCAGTTGGCAGACGCCGATTTGGGGCCGATATTCGAAACACAAAGAGACTTTCGTACACTCGCGGAGAGGGGTGGCACGCGGGAGCGGGCGAGAGGGGCGCGGGCGCGGGCGAGAGGGGCGCGGGCGGCGCCCGAGCGGTGCGCGAGGGGTCGAGAAGGGCCTCAAAGTGTGACAAGCGCGTGACCGAATGCGCGCCCGGCTTGACCGAGACCGTCGCGTTGCTTATCTTCTCGGTATCAAAATACTGCTTTGTTGCATATTCATACTAAAATATGCAATATCGAGAGAGGTTTATCCAATGGGGCGCATTCGGGCATGTGTTGTGGGGGCTACGGGATACGCGGGCATCGAGGTGTGCCGCCTCGTTCTCTCGCACCCCGCCCTTAAGCTGACGATGGTGACGGACCGCAAGGAGGCCGGGACGCGCCTCGACGCGCTCTATCCCTCCATGGCGGGCGCGTGCGACCTCGTGCTCGTCCAGCCTAAGGCAGATGCCATCGCCGCGGTGGCCGACGTGGCGTTTCTCGCCGTCCCGCATACGGCGAGCCTTGCGCTCACCCCGGCGCTTCTCGAGCGCGGCGTGACGGTGCTCGACCTCTCTGCGGACTACCGCCTGCACGACGCCTCAGTTTACGAGCAGTGGTATGCCACGCCGCACACGAGCCCCGAGCTCCTGTCCCAGACCGTGTACGGCTTGCCCGAGCTCAACCGCGCGGGACTTGCCGCGCTCGCCGAGCGCCGGGCGCAGGGGGAGGCGGTTCTCGTTGCCGTTCCCGGCTGCTACCCCACGGCAACGGCCCTCGCCGCGGCGCCGGCGCTCTCGCAGGGCCTGGCGGCGGGCGACCTTGTGATCGCGGATGCCATCTCGGGCGTCTCCGGCGCGGGCCGCGGCTGCAACGCGCGCACCCACTTCTGTCACGCCAACGAGTCCGTTGAGGCCTACGGTGTGGCAAGGCACCGCCACACGCCAGAGATCGAGCAGACGCTTTCCGAGGTGGCGGGCAAGGAGGTGTCCGTTGTCTTCACGCCGCACCTGGCCCCGCTCACGCGCGGGCTTCTCTCCACGGTCTATCTTGAGGCGGCGCTTGGCGTGGGCGCGGCCGACGTCCAGGCTGCCTACGAGCGTGCCTATGCCAACGAACCGCTGGTCACGGTGCTTCCTGCGGGACAGATGCCCGCAACGGCGTCTGTTGTTGCCACTGCGCGCGCCCAGGTGGGCGTGGCCTTTGACGACAGGCGGCGACGCACGATCATCGCCTCCTGTGCGATTGACAACCTCGGGAAGGGCGCTGCCGCCCAGGCAGTCCAGTGCGCCAACGCCGTGCTCGGCCTTCCAGAGACCGCTGGGCTCCTTGCCCCGGCGCCGCTCATCTAGCGCATCCAACACGTCCAAAATGTACCCGGTACAAAGTGGGCACATCCAGACCAGGGGAGAAGTGCAGCATGGAGAAGATCGAGCCGCTTTTCGTGCCGGTGGCGCTGGACGCGCCGGAGGCATATGGCTTTGAGCCCTGCGAGGGAGGTGTCTGCGCTGCCGCGGGCATGCGCGCGGCAGGCGTCTCGGCGGGCTTTAGGAAAAACCCCAACCGCTATGACCTTGCGCTCGTTGTTGCGGATGAGACGTGCGTGGTGGCGGGAGCCTTTACGACCAACCGCTTCTGCGCGGCACCCGTGACCGTGAGCCGCGAACGCGCCGCTCGCGGCCGTGCGCGCGCCGTGGTTCTCAACTCCGGAAACGCCAACGCCGCCACGGGCGAGCCCGGGCTTGCCTGCGCGCTCCGCGCCACGCAGATCGTGGCCACCGAGCTGGGCTGTGACGAGGATGACGTGCTCGTCGCCTCCACCGGCGTGATAGGCGTGCAGCTGCCGCTTTCGCCCTACGAGTCGGGGGTCCCCGCCGCCGTGGCCGCGCTCGCCGCAACTCCGGCGGCCGCCCATGACGCGGCCTGCGCCGTCATGACCACGGACACCCATCCCAAGGAGGTTGCCCTTGCGGGGACGCTTCCCGACGGGCGCGCGGTTCACGTGGGCGGCTTCGTGAAGGGCTCGGGCATGATCCAGCCCAACATGGCGACGATGCTCGCCGTCCTCTCCACGGACGCGCCGCTCACCGCCTCGGCCGCGCACGCGGCGCTCCTGGCTGGGGTGCGTGAGGGCTTCAACAAGGTGACCGTTGACTCCGACACCTCCACCAACGACACGGCCCTGCTCTTTGCCACGGGGGCCGCCGGTGGCGAGCAGATCGACGAGTCCTCTCCCGCCTACCCGGCGGTTGCCGCCGCCGTCAAGGGTGCCTGCGTCGAGCTCGCGCGCCAGATAGCCGCGGACGGCGAGGGCGCCACCAAGCTCGTGACCGTGAACGTGACGGGCGCGGCAAGCGAGAAGGACGCGGATGCCGTGGCCAGGTCCATCGCCAACTCGCCGCTCGTCAAGACGGCCGTCTTTGGCCACGACGCCAACTGGGGTCGCGTGGCTGCCGCGGCGGGCAAGTGCGGCGTCCCCTTCGACCAGGCCAACGTGGACATCGACTTTCTCGGCGTGCCCGTGTGCCGCTCCGGCCTCACCGTGCCGATGGACGAGGACGACATGCTGCGCCGCTTTGAGGCGCCGGAGGCCCAGATCACCATCAGCCTGGGCATGGGGGAGGCGTCCACGCGCGTGTGGACCTGCGACCTCACCCACGACTACGTCACGATCAACGGCGACTACCGGACGTAGCGGGTAGGGCGGCGGCCCGGACGGCCCACCCTCGGTTCTTCTCGCCAGCGTCTTTTGGAGGCAGACATGAAGCAGCGCGATCGCCAGCAGCGCGAGGCGGCGGCCTCGAAGGTCGACGTCCTCATGGAGGCGCTCCCGTGGATCAACAGCATGCGCGGCAAGACCTTTGTCATCAAGTATGGCGGCGCGGCCATGGAAAACGACGAGCTCTGTCGCCAGGTGGTGGCCGACATTGAGCTCCTCAAGCTCATGGGCATCCGCATCGTGCTCGTCCACGGCGGCGGCAAGGCGATAAACGCTCAGCTCAAGGCACTCAACATTCCCGTTACCTTTAAGGGTGGCCTCCGCGTTACCGATGACGCCACGATGGACGCGGTCCAGCAGGTCCTGGTAGGCCAGGTGAACCAGCGCCTTGTCTGGGCGCTCAACGAGTACGGCCACAACGCCGTGGGCATCTCCGGCGCGGACGGAAAGACCCTCAAGGCCGCCCCGATCGACCCCGATCTGGGCCGCGTGGGCCGCATCCGCGAGGTGGACCCGAGCCTCATCGAGACCATCCTCGAGGACGGCTACATTCCCGTCATTGCCACCGTGGGCTGCGGCGCGGACGGCTTCTACAACATCAACGCCGACGTGGCTGCCGGCAAGGTCGCCGAGGCGATGGGCGCCGACAAGCTCATCTACCTCACGGACGTTGACGGCCTCTACGGAGACATCAACGACGAGGACTCCCTCATCCAGTCCCTCTCGCGCGCCGAGACGCACATGCTGCTCGAGTCCGGCGAGCTCGACGGTGGGATGATCCCCAAGATTCGCTCCATCGCGGAGGCCCTCGACGCGGGCGTCTCCGAGGTGGTCATCCTTAACGGAACCTTCCCGCATTCGCTGCTTCTTGAGATCTTCACGGACGCGGGCTGCGGTACCATGTTCACGCAGGACTAACCCATACGAAGGGAGTCGCATGTCCGCCGAAGAGAAGAAGCCGTCCCCCGCAAGCGACGCCGAGTTGGACGTGATGCTTGACGACCGCTTTGTCATGCACACCTACGGTCGCCTGCCCGTCGAGTTTGTCTCGGGCCACGGGGCCACCCTCGTTGACTCCGAGGGGAGGGACTACATCGATCTTCTCGGCGGCATTGGCTGCGCGAGCCTGGGCCACGCCCATCCCGTTGTTGTCGATGCCGTGCGCGAGCAGCTTGGCCGCGTCTGGCAGACCGGCAACTACTTCTACGCCGAGCACCGCGGCGAGCTTGCGGCGGCCCTCTCCACCATGCTCTCCAACACCACCGACGAGGGCGGGCACGTCATGGGCTCCACGGGCACGCACTGGAAGACGTTCTTTGCCAACTCCGGCGCGGAGGCCAACGAGGGCGCCATCAAGCTGGCACGTCGCTGGGGCCAGGAGAGGCTCGGCGGCGCGCACGTCATCGTTACCGCGCGCAAGAGCTTCCACGGGCGCACGCTCGCGACGCTTGCCGCGACCGGCCAGGACAAGTTCCACCAGAGCTTCCGTCCCCTGCCCGAGGGCTTTGTCTCCGTCCCGCTGAACGACATCTACACCCTGCGCGAGCGCATCGAGCGCGGTGGCGTCTGCGCCGTGATGCTCGAGTGCGTCCAGGGCGAGGGCGGCGTGTGGAACGCCAACTACGACTACCTGCGCGACGTGCGCGAGCTCTGCTCCGAGGCGGGGATTCTGCTCGTCTGCGACGAGGTCCAGACGGGCTTCTACCGCTGCGGCTCCCCGTTCTGCTACCAGCGCTCCGGGATCGAGCCGGACGTGGTGTCCATGGCCAAGGGCATCGCATCGGGATTTCCCATGGGCGCCGTTGCGGCGCGCGCCGAGGTTGCGGACCTGCTGCAGCCCGGCGATCACGGCTCCACCTTCGGCGGCAACCCGCTCGCCTGCGCCGCGGGCCTGGCGACCGTGCGCACCCTTGTTGACGAAGAGATCGGCGAGCACGTGCTCTCCGTCGGGCGTCACCTGCGCCACCGTCTCACCGCCATGCACCACGTCACCGAGGTGCGCGGTCACGGCCTCATGCGCGGTGCGCAGCTCGACGCGCCGGTCGCGGCGCGCGCGGTTGAGGAGGGCCTGGCCGACGGCCTCGTCCTCAACCACATCGGCGACTCCATCCTGCGCTTCCTGCCGCCGCTCGTGATCACGCTCGCCGAGGTCGACGAGGCGTGCGACCGCCTCGGGGCCCTTCTCGACCGCCTCTGCGACAATTAGGACAGGGTAGACTCTCTCATCGTCCGGAACCTGAGCGTGCTGGGGGCACGTGCAGGTTCCGGACGTTTTTGCGTCCGTTTTGACCACAACCTGCACGCGCCTCTCGTAAGGCCGCGGTAGCAGGCTCTATATCTCGTCCCCAGCCCGAGCGGTTGCGTCACGGCGGCGAACGTGCGTCTCCGCCGTCCGTGCATCCCGACAGGCCGCTCATGCGCTACCCGGTTTATCTCCGGGTGCGTCCATCCTTGAATAAAGACTGAAGAAAGGGTCTTTGACCTGCAATTACGGGATGGGAAGGGGAAATGATGGCAAAGACGCTCACGAGAAGGGGCCTCATCGGCGGGACGGTCGCCACGGCAGGGTTGCTCGGCGTGACCGCCGCGGCCAACGTCGCCGCAAACATGTTTGGCTCGGCGATCGACTCAAAGCTCGGGCGCGGCGAGATGACCGTGACCAAGATGGAGGGCACCGAGGACTGGGACGCCCAGTACTACAAGCCCCAGTACGCCTCCCTCGCAGAGGCCAAGGCGGCCTCCGACGTAGTCTCCGAGCAGGTGACCGACGAGGGCATCGTCCTGCTCAAGAACAACGGCATCCTGCCGCTCGCGCCCGGCGCCGAGGTCACGCCCTTCGGCTGGGCCTATGAGAACGCGGCCTACTCCGGCACGGGTGCCGCCTCGTCCACCGACACGACGATGATCACCTGTGCCGACGCGATCGCGTCAAAGCTCTCGGTCAACACCGCGGCGCTCGACGCCGCGGCTGGCACCGAGCCCTCCTACCCGGACGCAGCGCCCGGCAGCGAGCCGCTCGACTTTGACACCAACTCGCTCCAGTCCCAGCAGGATGCCGGCGAATCCGCCAAGATCTATGAGTTTGACCCGTCCGTGTATGAGGGAGTCTCCGGCTGCGAGGGCGCCTGCGGCGTCGTGGTCATCAGGCGCGGCGGATCCGAGGGCATCGACAAGCGCTTCTATGGGTACGCCGACGGGACCCCTCACTATCTTGCGCTCACCGAGAGCGAGAGGGGAGTCATCCGCGCGGCCAAGCGTGCCTGTGGGAAGGTGGTCGTGGTCCTCAACTCCGCAAACCCGATGGAGCTCGCCCCGATCATGGCCGGAGAGCTGGAGGCGGACGCCATCCTCTGGGTTGGAACGGCGGGCTCGCGCGGCTTTGCGTCGCTCGCCAAGATTCTCGTCGGCGAGGTCAACCCGTCGGGGCGCCTCACCGACATCTACCCCACCGACTTCACCGCCGACCCCACGTACAAGAACTTCGGCCGCTTCGACTATACCAACTCCGAGGTGAACGTCATGGACCTGGCGTCGCTGTTCGGTGGCGGCGAGGCGAGCGTCACCACCCAGAGTCGCCATTTCGTGGAGTACCAGGAGGGCGTCTACGTGGGGTACCGCTATTACGAGACCGCCGCGCTGACAGACCCCTCCTTCACCTACGGCGAGCTCGACGGCGCCGGGGCGGTGGCCCAGGCGGGCTCCGTCGCCTACCCCTTTGGCTACGGCCTCTCCTACACCACCTTCGAGCAGGCCATCTCATCCTTTGATGACGCGGGGGACGACATCGTCCTCACCGTCCACGTGACAAACACGGGAGACGTTGCAGGCAAGGAGGTCGTGCAGGCGTACTTCTCGGCGCCCTACACCGACTACGGCTGGCGAGAAGCACGTGTAGGCTGCGTGCGGTCGCCCTGTCAAAAACCGTCCGGAAGCCGCGTCAGTCCCGGGGACATGCGACTTCCGGACGGTCTCCTCCGGGCTGTCCTCGCTGGCACTTACGCCTCGGTGCCCCGTCCCTCCGGCACGCGCAGCATCATGAAGAAGCCGACCACGAACAGCACCGCAATGGAGAGCACGCCAAAGCTGGAGTTGCCGGTGAGCGCCGTGAACGTGCCCACCAAAAACGTGCCGAGAATGGCGGCGTACTTGCCAAAGATGTCGAAGAAGCCAAAGTACTCGTTGGCGCGCTCTTTGGGGCAGAGCTTGCCAAACTCGCTGCGCGAGAGCGCCTGGATGCCGCCCTGGAACATGCCCACGAGGATTGCCAGGAACCAGAACTCCACGGCGGAGCGCAGGAAGAACGCCGCAAAGAGCGTGATGCCAAAGTAGGCGGCGATGGCAATCAGCAGCATGCGGCGCGTGCCGTACTTGGACGAGAGGCGCCCGTAGATGATCGCCGAGGGAAAGGCCACAAACTGCGTGACAAGGAGCGCCAGCACCAGCTGCGTGGAGTCGATTCCGAGGTCGGTGCCGTAGCTCGTGGAGAGCTTGATGATGGTGTGCACGCCGTCGATGTAGAAGAAGTACGCGATCATGTAGTAGCGGATGGCGCGGTTGGCCCAGATCTCGCGCAGCGTGGAGGTGAGCCCGCGGACGGCGCGGCTCACGGCGTGCGGCTCGCGCGGCTTGAAGTGGAGCTGCTGGACGTTCTTGAGCAGCGGCACCGTAAAGATTGCCCACCAGGCGCCGGTGATGATGAAGGCGATCTGCATGGCGGTCTGCATCGTGATGCCGAGGGCCTCGTAGCCCAGGACCACGCCCAGGCAGGCAATGAACGGCACGCAGCTGCCAATGTAGCCCCAGGCGTAACCCTGAGAGGAGATCTCGTCCATGCGCTCGTCGGTCGTAGTGTCGACGAGCAGCGCGTCATAGAAGACCATCGAGGAGTTGAGCGCCACGGAGGAGACCACGTAGATAATCAGAAAGGCGAGCGCCGTGGTGACAAAGCCCAGGGCCACCGTGGCGATGACGCCCGTGCCCACGCAGCCCACGATGAACTTCTTCTTCATGCCCTGCATGTCCGCGATGGAGCCCAGGATGGGCATGAGCAGGGCAATGATGAGCGACGCCACCGTCTCGGCATAGCTCCACGCCACCACGACCCCTCCCTCGGGGGTAAGTGACGAGAAGTAGATGGGAATGACGCTCGTAGCGAGAAGAACGAGGGCGGAGTTGCCCACATCGTAGACAATCCAGCTCTTCTCGGCCTTGGTCATCTTCTGGTTAGCCATGCATTTCCTCTCCTTGGCTGCACAACGTATCTATGTTAGTCGCAGCGGCGGTCGGCGGCGGTAAGAACTGCGTAAAAGAGCCGGCGAGAAGTACCGCGTAGCGTCGTTGGGGCATAATCGAGTGAGGCGGCCGTGCGGCGGCGCGGCGCCCGACGACGAACGAAAGGTCATGCCATGCCCGCGATTCTCACCCACGACCTCTTTGGCCGCAGCGTCCTCGAGGACGTCTGCGACCTGCTCCCGCTGCGCACCAACGCCGAGCAGGAGGCGTTCCTGCTGGGCAACCAAGGCCCCGACCCGCTGTTCTACCTGGTCATTGACCCGCTGATGCACAAGTGGTCGCCGCTGGGGGGCGCGATGCACGAGTCGAGCCCGGCCGAGGTGCTTCTCGCCATGCGCGAGGCCGTCGCGCGCCTGGAGGGCCGCGAGGGGCAGATCGCG
Organism: Candidatus Olsenella pullicola; assembly: GCA_019117265.1. Taxonomy (GTDB): domain Bacteria; phylum Actinomycetota; class Coriobacteriia; order Coriobacteriales; family Atopobiaceae; genus Thermophilibacter; species Thermophilibacter pullicola. The sequence goes on along the minus strand of DXAB01000097.1, from coordinate 4,228 downwards.
CGCGCCTATGTGGCGGGATTTGCGTGCCACTGGCTGCTCGACTCCACGGTGCATCCCTTCGTCTACTTCTGGCAGAACGGGATCTGTGCGGCGGGCGTGCCGGGGCTGGACGCCTCGGCCGGCTCGCGCGTCCACGCCGAGATCGAGCGCGACATCGACGAGATGGTGCTCTACTCGCTCACGGGCAAGACCGTGGGAGATTGGCGCCCTCACGAAAACGTGCTCGCGGCCTCGAGCCAGGAGCTCGACGCCATCAACAAGCTCTACTTCTACATGGCGCTGTGGGTCTACGGGCGCGCCATCGACCCGCGCGCCTTCTCCACGGCCGTCCTCGAGTTTCGCCTGGTGCAGCGCGTGTTCGACTCGCCGTCGGGCAGGAAGCGCGCCGTGCTCGGTACGCTCGAGCACGTGCTCACCCGCGAGCCCTTCTCGCTGGTGAGGTCGATGTCGCACCGCACCCGCGCCGAGGAGACCTCGGACTTTGACAACCGCGAGCACCGCGGCTGGGAGAACCCCTTCACGCATGCGGCAAGCCGCGCGAGCTTCTGGGACCTCTTCGACTCGGCGCGCGGGCGCGTCCTGACCACGGTCGACGAGCTTCTGCTCTCCGACGAGTTTGACCTCGCGGCGGCGCGCGAGCTCACGCGCGACGTCAACTTCGAGGGCGCGGTGCGCGAGCCGCAGGGAAGGGACGGCGTGCGCACGTGGTAGCCTCCGCAGGCGGTCCCGCGCGTGCCGGCCGAGCCGCCGTTCCCGGCCCGCCGCCGGCCTCCTCCGAGGCCACGCGCCACGTGATGCAGGCAAACCGCAGCAAGAACACCAAGCCCGAGCTGCTCGTACGTGCCGCGCTGCGCGAGGCGGGGCTCACGGGCTATCGCCTGCACTGGAAGAAGGCCCCGGGTCGCCCCGACGTGTGCTTCCCGGGACGGCGCGTGGCCATCTTCGTCCACGGCTGCTTCTGGCACCGCTGCCCGCACTGCTCCCCGTCACGCCCCAAGACGCACCCCGAGTTCTGGGAGGCGAAGTTCGCGCGCAATCGCGAGCGGGACGGGCGCGACAGCGCACTGCTCGTTTCGGCCGGCTGGACCGTCATCGTGGTCTGGGAGTGCCGCCTTCGCCGCGCCGTGCGGGAGCGGACGCTCGCCGAGCTCGTGGAGGAGGTGCGCCGCGCGCGCGAGGGGATGGGCGCTCCGCGCGTGGTGGAGGTGGGGTCTCCGGGCGCCTGGCGGTTTCGGAGGCTGCGCGCGAGACGCCGCTCGCGGCGCCGCTAGCCCTTCTCGCCCGCCCGGGGCGGCCCCGCGAGCCGGCCGTCTGCTAGGCTGGAAGCGAGAAGGGGCACGCCGCCGTTCGTTCAGGAGGGTTCAAAGACCATGTCAACCTACGTCTTCTCGGACGTGCACGGTCACCGCGCTCCGCTCGAGCGCGCGCTTGAGCGCATCTCGCCCGCCGAGGACGACCGCTTCTTCTGTCTTGGCGACATGATCGACCGCGGCCCCGATCCCATCGGCGTGCTGCGCACGGTCCGCGCGCTGCCCAACGTTCGCGTTCTCATGGGCAACCACGAGGACCTCATGATTTCCTGCCTCAATCACCCGCGCGACCCGCTTGCCACCATGAACTGGGGCATCAACGGCGGTGCCGCCACCTCAGACGGCCTCGCCAACATGGACCTCGACGAGGCCAACGAGCTCGTTGACTGGGTCAGGGGGCTGCCCCGCTGGGAGCAGGCAGTGGTGGGGGAGCGCCGCTACCTGCTCGTGCACGCGGGCGTGCGCCTCTCGCTGCCCGCGCCTGAGAGCTGGGACGATGAGAGCGCCGCGGCCTATCTTGACGCGCAGGACGGGGAGGACCTCTCTTGGATTCGCGAGGAGTTCTGGGGCTCTCCGCGCGGGCTTTCCGGTGATGACGGGTCTGGCCCCATTGTCATTGCCGGTCACACGCCCACTCCCTATCTTGAGCACATGGCGTCGAGCTGCGACCGGGCCCCGGTGGGGAAGGACGGTCGCGCGCGGATGGTTCGCGTGGGGGGCGACCGCTGGGACATCGACTGCTGCGCGGCCGGCGGATACGGCCTGGGCCAGGTGCTTGTGCTGCGCCTCGAGGACGAAGAGGAGTTCTACGAGCCCGTCGGCGAGGGTGAGTAGTCTGGTTGACGGCGGAGGCGATGATGACGGGGGCGGCCCGCCCCGCCGCTCCGCCGCCCATGTCATCTACAATGGTGGCGCCAGAAACAGACCTTAATCGCACGAGGAGCCCCATGAGCCTCTCCCTAAGCGTGCCGGCGGCCAGCCTGCTGCACGGCGCCATCGACACCGAGTCCGAGAAGGGCGGCTGGGTCCGCCCGGTCCGCTTTGCCCCGGCGCAGCTCCGCGCAATCGGGAGCGTCCGCGCGTGGCACCCGGGATATTATCGCCAGCTTGCTGCCTGCACGACGGGTGTGACCTTGGAGTTTGAAACCGACGCCACGCGCGTCTCCATCGAATGTCGCCTGGGGGAGCCCCCGCGCGGCACGAGGTCCGTGCTTGCGGACGTCGAGCGTGCGCCCAGGGCCCCGCAGCCGCCCTACGACGGGGTGTCAGCCGATGTGGACGGCCGCCACCTGCCGCTCATGCTCCCCAACGAGGAAAGTCGCATAGAGCTCTACCTCGAGGACCCCGCCGCCGCGCCCGAGCACGGGCTTGTGCGCCTGCCAGGGATGGGCGAACCCCATCACGTGCGCGTGTGGCTTCCGTGCCTCACGCCCTGCTCCGTGCGCTCGGTCAGCGCGGACGGCACCTACCTCGACCCCGTCCCCGCCCGCGACCAGCTCCTCGTGCTCGGAGACTCCATCGCCCAGGGCTACGTCTCGTGCGACCCGGGCCTCTCGTGGACGGCCCTTCTTGCCGACCACCTGGGGCTCGACCTCGTGAACCAGGGCATTGGCGGTCAGGTCTTCCAGCCGGGCTCGCTTGCGGGGCTGGCGCCGCTCGTGCGCCCGGCGGCCGTGATCGTGGAGTTTGGCGAGAACTACCGCTTTGAGCCGTGCCAGGCTTCTCTGGTGATTCGAGACATCCGCACCTACCTCTACGAGGTCGCTGAGGCCTTCCCGGACGTCCCCACCTGGGTCCTCACGCGCCCGGCGCACCTTGAGGACGCCTACCCCACGCACCCGCGGAGCTGCGCAGGCGAGGTCGACGCCATGATTCGCATGATGGCGGCGGCGCACCCCCAGATGCGCGTCGTGGAGGCAGCGTCGCTCTTGGACTCCGAGCGCCTGGGCGAGCTGCTTGCCGACGGCTGCGACCATCCCGGGCCGGCAGGTCAGCGCATGATGGCGGAGCGTCTCTCCTTTGTGATGGATGCCACGCGCGAGAGCGCCGAGATGCGCCGAGCCCGCGCCCTGGATCTTGCCGAGAAGGGCGGCAACGCCGCGTTCCCCCTTGCGGAGTGCCTGCGGCGCGGCCTGGGCGAGGTCCTTCTCGCCGATGAGGGGGCCGTGATCTTGGAGCTGACAACGGGCGCGAGGCTCGTGATGGGGCCGGGCCGCAGCCGCGTGCGCCGCGCGCTCAGCTGCCTGGGAGCAGGCGAGCGCGTGACGATGGTCTGCGGTGGGCGCTCGCTTGCCCGCGAGGTCGCCCGGGCAACGGGCGGGCACGCGCGTGCCTGCCACGTGGTCAGGTGGCCGGGAGGCGCGCCCGACCTGGACCCCTCGCTCGACATCCGCGTCCTCACCTCCGCCTACGAGGGCGCCATCCGTGAGAGCTACTCCCATGCGGAGTACCTCGCGCCCGGCGAGCTCGAGGAGGCGCTCGACGCGGGAAAGTATCTCGGCGCCTTTAGCCAGGGACGGCTCGTGGGGTTTGTCGGCGAGCACGCCGAGGGTGCGATGGGCGCGCTCGAGGTGCTCGAGGGGCATCGCCGCGAGGGGTGGGGGACCGCGCTCGTGGCGGCGCAGGTTGCAAGGACGCTCGAGCTTGGGCAGGTGCCCTGGGGAGAGGTCTGGCCGGACAACGCCGCGTCGCTCGCGCTCGAGAAGCGCATGGGCTTTGCGATAGGGCCGTCGAGCGAGTTCTGGGTCATCGCGTAGGGCGGGGCTTTCTGGCAGGGGCGGTCTGCTGGCAAGGGCTGACAAGGGTGACGGGGCGGTCTGCTGGCAAGGGTGACGGGGCGGTCTGCTGGCAAGGGTGACGGGGCATTTTGCTGACAAGGGTGACAGGGCACTTTGTCATCATCAATTACTGATGATGAC
>DXAB01000096.1 GCA_019117265.1 Candidatus Olsenella pullicola | reverse complement strand
GTGCTCTACGTCATGGCCTATCCGCAGGCGACTCCCACCATGGGAATGATGCTCGGCACCAAGGCGTTCGTCGCCGCGGTCCTGGGCGGCATCGGGTCGATTCCGGGTGCCGTTGTGGGTGCTATGCTCGTTGGCTTCTCGGAGGTCTTCGTCTCCGCCATCGGCCTCTCGGTGTGGCGTGACGCGGTCGTGTTCCTGCTGCTCATCATCGTGCTCATCGTGCGTCCCACCGGCATCTTCGGTCGCACCATGAGCGAGAAGGTCTAGGGGGGTGTGAGCATGGAAGAGGAGCTCATGGCCGAGAAGCGGCCCATCATCTCCACCGGTGGGCGCGGCTCAGCCCCGGCCGGCAAACGGCGCTCGCTGCCCATGGCCGCGCGCTACGTCATCAATGCCCTGCTTGTCCTTCTCGTTCTAGTTGTGGGCGAGCTCATGATCGACGGCGGTGCCATCACGCGCTACCAGACCTCGGTCCTCCAGCAGGTGGGCGTCTACATCATCATGGCCGTCTCCCTCAACGTGGCGACGGGCTACCTGGGACAGCTCCCGCTCGGACATGCAGGGTTCATGTCGGTGGGCGCGTACGGCTGCGCCATCTTCATCATGCGCCTTACCGAGACGCTTGGCATGACCGGGCGCGACGTCGTGGCGGGAGGCCCCCTGGTGGGGCTCATCGTGTTTGCGGGTGTGGTCTTTGGCGGCCTCTGTGCGGCCGTAGCCGGCGTGATCATCGGTATCCCGGCGCTCCGCCTCAAGGGCGACTACCTTGCCATCATCACGCTCGCCTTCGCCGAGATCATCCGCGTCGTGATGCTCAACATCGACGACGTGCTCGGCTTTGAGCTCACGCGCGGCGCCGCCGGTCTCACGGGCATCCCGAGCTACTCGAACTTCCTCAACGTGTTTCTCGCCGTGGCCGTTGTGTGCTTCCTCGTGCACACGATGATGAAGTCGCGCCATGGCCGCGCCATCCTGGCCATTCGTGACAACGAGATTGCGGCCGAGGCCACGGGCGTCAACACCACCTACTACAAGACGCTCGCCTTTGTGGTCTCCGCGTTCTTTGCGGGCGTGGCGGGCGGTCTCTACGCGGGCTGCGTGGGCGTGCTCCAGCCTGCCAACTTTGGCTTCATGCAGTCGATCGAGATCCTCGTCATGGTGGTTCTCGGTGGCATGGGCTCGATGCTCGGCTCCGTGCTCTCCGCGACCGTCCTCACCATCCTGCCCGAGGCCCTGCGCGCGTTTTCCGACTACCGCATGATCGCGTACGCCGTCGTCCTCATCCTCGTGATGATCTTTAGGCCGCAGGGTCTTCTTGGCTCCTACGACTTCTCGCTCTCCCGCGTGATCGAGCGCGTCATGAACCGCGACTTCCCGTGGAAGAAGAGGGGTGAGGCGCCCGCGGACGATACGGGCGGAAAGGAGGTGAGCGCCGATGCCTAGCGAGAAGGGCAGGAAGCGTCGCTCCGTCCTCGTTCAGATGGAGACGCCCAACCTCATTCCCGAGCGCGACCTCGGTACCATCCCCGTGCTGCAGGCCGAGCACCTGGGCATTGACTTTGGCGGCCTCACCGCCGTGGACGACTTCAACATCGCCATGGGCCGCACGGAGATCTCTGGCCTCATCGGCCCCAACGGCGCCGGCAAGACCACGATCTTCAACCTGCTCACGAGCGTCTACAAGCCCACGCGCGGCACGGTGCTCGTTGACGGTTATGACATCGCCGGCAAGTCCGTGGCCGAGGTCAACCGCATGGGCATTGCGCGCACCTTCCAGAACATCAGGCTCTTCTCGCAGATGACCGTCGAGGAGAACGTGCTCGTGGGCTTTGGTAACACCATGAAGTCGCACCTGCTCACGGACATGCTGCGCCTGCCCGGTCACTGGAGGCAGGAGGCGGAGTTCCATGACCGCGCGCTCGGGCTGCTCGACATCTTTGACATGCGCAAGTACGCAAACTCGCTGGCGGGCAACCTCCCGTATGGCGCGCAGAGGCGCCTTGAGATCCTGCGCGCGCTGGCCACGAGCCCCAAGGTGCTCCTGCTCGACGAGCCGGCGGCCGGCATGAACCCGGCCGAGACCGAGGAGCTCATGGAGAACATCCAGAAGATCCGCGACGAGTTCCAGATTGCCATCCTGCTCATCGAGCACGACATGTCGCTCGTCATGGGCGTGTGCGAGGTCGTGGGCGTGCTCGACTACGGGCGCATCATCGCCAAGGGCACCCCGGAGCAGATCCAGAACGACCCGCGCGTCATCGAGGCCTATCTCGGCAAGCAGGAGGTGAGGTAGATGGCGTCCCTGCTTTCCGTAAAGGACCTGCACGTCTCCTACGGGGCCATCAAGGCGGTCCGCGGCATCTCCTTTGACATCAACGAGGGCGAGATCGTGACCCTCATCGGTGCCAACGGCGCGGGAAAGTCCACGACGCTCAACACCGTGGCGGGGCTTATCAGGCCGGACTCCGGCACCATCGAGCTGGAGGGTACCTCCATTGCGGGCATCCCGGCTCACAAGGTCATGCAGCGCGGTCTGGCGCTCTGCCCCGAGGGGCGGCGCGTGTTCACGCAGATGACCGTTGCCGAGAACCTTGAGATGGGCGGCTACACGCGCTCCGATGCCGAGAACCGCGAGACGCTCGAGAAGGTCTACGTGCACTTCCCGCGCCTCAAGGAGCGTCGCGGCCAGGTGGCGGGCACCCTCTCCGGCGGCGAGCAGCAGATGCTCGCCATGGGGCGCGCCCTCATGAGCAAGCCACGCCTGCTCATGCTCGACGAGCCCTCCATGGGCCTCGCGCCCATCCTGGTGCAGGAGATCTTCGACATTGTGAAGCAGCTCAACGAGGCCGGTACCACGATTCTGCTCGTCGAGCAGAACGCCAACATGGCGCTCAAGATCGCCGACCGTGCCTACGTGCTCGAGATCGGCCAGGTCAAGAAGACCGGCACCGGTGCCGAGCTGCTCGTTGACGACGACGTGCGCAAGGCGTACCTCGGCGGCTAGCAACGTTCCGGCGGCGCGCCCGCACCACAATTTGGCGTCAGGTGACGGCGGACCTCCTCCCGGGTCCGCCGTTGCTGTTACCGGCGCCTCTCGACCGTCCTTCTCGCTTGTCCCTCCCGATTGCCCCTCTCGCTTGCCTGTGCCGTGCCCAACAGGAGGTTTTGGGCAAAATCTTTGATGGGCTGACCGATCCAGGGACACTTCATGAGTATTTGCAAGGTGCTGACCTGCATATTTGCATTCGAGTTGAGTCGGTACCTCTCGTTTTTGCGATGCGAGACCCTGCTAACATCAAATATGTTGCCCATAATCAGCCGATTTGCTCACGCGAAGTAGATGGTGAGGACACGAGACGGCTCAAAACCCAAAACCTAGCTAATTGGTGTCAGGGGAAAAGTATTTGGAGAATATGAGAAGCGGCATGCCCGTAATATGCAATATGAAATCAAAGCGATAGATCCTTTAATCAAAAATATCACATAGCTGCATATTCATTATGTTACAACTAACTTACCATTAGCTTTCACATAACTCCACTCAGCAGCAGATGTCCCAGCCGGTTATGCTCCGCCTAAAATGTTCGAAAGGAGGAGCCATGGGCGAGGGTCTGCTGGTTGGTTTTGAGAGCGCGCGTCTGATCTGGAGGTGTGTGGGAGAGAGAATCGCGCTCCGCAATCAGCCCGCGGAAAGCCGGAGGCCCCTGTTGGTCCGCCTCCTCTTTGAGGACGGAAGGGGGGTCAACATGAGCGAGATGCCGCGCCGCACCAGGGTGACCACCATACCCGGGAGCATTGCTGCCGAGAAGATCGAACAGGTTCGGGCTGACTTTGGATTGGCGTCGGATCGGCTGCATGCGTGCGTTTCTCGCCAGGCGGGCCGTCGCTTTGTTTCGGGGGCAACCTGTCACTTGATGACGGGGTCGTATCCGATGGGGTCCTTTTTCGAGATAGGCGAGGGCGTCCTGGTTGTCTCGCCCGAGCTGGCCTTCATCCAGATGTCGCGCGTGCTAGACCGGGACCTCCTGATTGCCTATGGGTATGAGTTGTGCGGCTATTACGCGCGGGGGAGGGTGGCCCATACGTTCTATAGCTGCCCGGCGCTGACTTCGGTGGCACGGATATTACGGTACCTCAGTCGACTTGAGGAGCTGAGGCTGAGCAGGGGCGAGGGAATGCCCTGGGGCCTCGAACGCGCTCGAGAGGCGTTGGCGTACGTGCGCAACGGGTCCGCGTCCCCCGAGGAGTCCGTCACCTCGATGGTGCTCACGATGCCCAGACGCCTGGGGGGATACGGGCTTTACGCGGGCTCTCTCAACGCGAGGGTCAGGTTGAGTCCTGCCGCTGCGGAGCTCTTTGGAATCGATGAGTTTGTCTGCGACATCTGCTGGGTCGAGAGGCGGCAGGTCGTCGAGTTTCAGGGGGCGCAGCACAAGCAGCGAAGCAGGCGCTCATATGACATGCGCAAGGGCAACGTGCTCGGCGCTGACGGATGGAGGGTTGTTGAGGTAGACCGGTACATGCTCGAGCGCGGCGCGCTCATGGACGAGGTTGCAAAATCCGTGGCAAAGGGTCTCGGCAAGCGCTGGAAGAAGCCTGATGGGAAGACGGCGACGCGCCAGCTCAGGTTGAGAAACAAGCTCATCAGGGACCTTGATGGGGGATGATTCCTTGCTGGCGTTGCTCGCTGTCCAGAATAGGAAGATTTGTGCTGCAGGGGTATCCTGCGTCATCCCATAAGCCGTTTCCGGGAGGTTTGGGCTGGTTTTGGGCAACAAGTTTGATATGAGCGCAAGGGGGAGAGGTGTCAAACTGGGACAATCTGTCTTTCTCGCCATGGAATGAAGGGTTTTGGGCAAAAGGCTTGATGCGGAGGAGGGGGACGCATCAAACCTTTTGCCCAAAACTTCCGTTGGGGGCTGGGCGGGCGGCAGCGCCGGGACGCCGGAGGGCGAGAAGGACGGCAGCTAGTGCACCTCGACGGTGGTGCCGAGCGTGTTGGCGGGAAGGGTCTGGAGCCAGTAGCCGGGGCACGTCGCGGCAAGCGCATCGCGCACGGCGTCCGCGCTCTTCTGCCCATCTGCCACCGCGATCATGGTCGAGCCGGAGCCGGAAATCATAAACGCGCAGGCACCGGCGCCAAGAGCAGCCGCGCGCAGGACGTCGTAGTCTGGGATGAGACGCGCCCGGTAGGGCTCGTGAAGCCGGTCGTGACAGGCGGCGGCAAGCAGCCCGGCGTCCCCGGTCTCAAGGGCGCGCACCACCGCCACGCAGCGGCCCATCTGCCAGACGGCCGTGTCGCGGGAGACCTCGGTGGGAAGGACGCGCCGCGCCTCGGCGGTCCGCACCTCGTAGGGCGGTGCCACGGCAACAAAGCGCAGGTTGTCCGCCACGTCCATACGCGTCGACGTGGTGATGTCCCCGTCAACGAAGGAGCTCACGAGCCCGCCGAGAAGCGCCGGCGCCACGTTGTCCGGATGTCCCTCGAGCTTAACGGCGAGCTCGAGCGCGCGCGTGCGGTCAAAGCCCTCGGGCGAGAGTGCCATCGCCGCGCCGATGCCCGCGATCACGCAGGCCGAGCTCGATCCCAGGCCGCCCGAGAGCGGGATGGGGGAGAGGATGGTTATGTGAAGCGGGCGTGCATCAAGGCCCAGCTCGCGGCAGGCGTCGAGATAGCTCTGCCAGACGAGGTTGTCCTCGCCGCGGAAGCGCTCCTCGCAGCCCACCACCTCGAGCTTCTCCGCGGGCGTCATGAGAAACGTGGCCGTGAGGTCGAGCGCCAGCCCCAGGCAGTCAAAGCCAACGCCCACGTTGGCGCTCGTGGCGGGGACGCGCACGATGACCATGGGCCGCTCGCGACCGTCGGCCCCGATCACAGGAACACCCGCGCGCAGGCGCTCTCCACAAAGCCGCCCATGCGCTCGCGGTCGCAGACGTCGTCGTGGAGGACCGCGTCCGCCCGCAGGCCGGAGAGCTGGGCGGGCGCCACCGTGCGCGTCTTGGCTTCAAGGGCGTCCATGCAGGCAAAGCCGTTCATGCCGTCGGTGACCTCGCCCAGCGCGGCAAGCACGTCGGCGCAGAACTTGTAGGGGCTCGCCGTGGAGAGGCACACGCGTTCGGTGCCGTCGGAGGGCGTCGCGTCAAGGACGTGCTTGGCCACGGCGGTGTGCGGGTCAATGAGCACGTCGAGCTCGCGCCACGTGCTGAGGATCGTCTCGCGGGTGTCTGCGTCATCGGCGCGCCCGCAGGCAAACGTGGAGCGAATCTCGTCCATGACGGGCTCGGGCACGGTGTAGACGCCCTTCTCGGCAAGGTTTGCCATGAGCGAGGAGACGAGCTCGCAGTCTCCCTTGCTCGCAAAGTAGAGCAGGCGCTCCAGGTTGGATGAGACGAGGATGTCCATGGAGGGCGAGATGGTCTTGTGGAAGTCGCGCCGGCGGTCGTAGGTGCCGGTGGTGAGGAAGTCCGTGAGGACGTCGTTTGCGTTTGAGGCAACGATGAGCCGGCGGACGGGCAGGCCCATGCGCTTGGCGTAGTAGCCGGCGAGCACGTCGCCGAAGTTGCCGGTGGGAACGCAGAAGGTGACCTCCTCGCCCATGCTCACGACGCCCCGGCGCACAAGCTGGGCGTAGGAGTCAAAGTAGTACGTGACCTGAGGCGCGAGGCGGCCGACGTTGATGGAGTTGGCGCTCGAGAGCACCACGCTCCGCTCGGCGAGGCGGCTGGCCAGCTCGCGGTCGGCAAAGATGCGCTTGACCTCGCCCTGGCAGTCGTCAAAGGTGCCGCGCACGGCGCACACCGCCACGTTGCCGCCGAGCTGCGTGACCATCTGGAGGCGCTGGATGTCAGAGACCTTGCCGTACGGGTAGAAGACGGTGACGCCCGTTCCCTCAACGCCCGCAAAGCCGTCGAGCGCCGCCTTGCCGGTATCTCCGGAGGTGGCGGTCACCACCATGATCTTGCGACCGTCCCCGGCGCGCGCCACGCTCATGAGCTGCGGCAGCATCTGGAGGGCAACGTCCTTGAAGGCGCAGGTGGGGCCGTGGTAGAGCTCGAGCAGCCAATCCGTGCCGAGCGGCGTGAGCGGGCACACCGCCTCGCTGTCCCACTGGGCGCCGTAGGCGGCGCCCACGCACGCGGTGAGCTCGTCTGCGGTGTAGTCCGGAAGCAGCGCGCCGAGCACGAGACGCGCGGTGGAGTGGAAGTCCTGAGCGCAGACGTCCTCGAGCGCAAGGCGCGTCTCGCCGAGGGCGTCGGAGACGTAAAGGCCGCCGTCGGGTGCGATTCCGGCGAGAATAGCTTGCTTGCTTGTTACGGAATCCGCGGCAGAGCGCGTGCTGTGGTAGAACGTGTTCACGGGTGCTCCTTGCGTCGAGGGCGTTGCCGTTTGATGCAAGTATCATAGCCTCCGGGCACGGCACCCCGCCCGATGGACACACACTCGAAAGATTGGACGTCAATGAAGATTGCCCTTCTCGGCTACGGCACGGTGGGCCGCGGCGTGGACGAGATCATCTCCGCGCGCGTGCCGCAGGTGCAGGTTGCCCGCATCCTCGAGCTGCCCGACCGTCTCACGGACCCGCGCATGACGTCGAGCTATGAGGAGATTCTCGCTGACGAGAAGATCGAGCTCGTGGTCGAGTGCATGGGTGGCATAGAGCCCGCGCGTACCTACATCATGGCTGCCCTTGCTGCCGGAAAGCACGTCGTGACCTCAAACAAGGCCGTTGTGGCGGCGCACTTTGCGGAGTTTGCCCGCGCGGCGCAGGCCTCCGGCGTGGGTCTCTACATCGAGGCCGCCGTGGGCGGCGGCATCCCGTGGATCGCGGGCATCGAGAAGGCGCGCCGCATCGACGAGGTCACGTCCTTCTCGGGCATCATGAACGGGACGACCAACTACATCGTGGATGCCATGCGCAGGCAGGGCGCCGAGTTTGACGACGTCCTTGCCGAGGCCCAGCGCCTGGGCTACGCCGAGCGCGACCCCTCCGCGGACATCGACGGCATCGACGTGGCCAACAAGACCATCATCTCGGCCAGCGTGGCCTTTGACGTTGCGTGCGAGAAGAACCTCCCGGTGACCGGCATCCGCAACCTCACCAAGGCGGACCTCGACCTCTTTGCGACGCGCGGGCGCACGGTGAAGCTGCTCGGCCGCGGTGTGTGCCGCGACGGGCGCTATGCCGTTGCGGTTGAGCCCGTTGCGGTTGAGGCGGACTCGCTCGAGGCCTGCGTTCCCGGCAACTTCAACCTCGTGACGCTTGACGCCACCACGGTGGGCGAGCTCAGGTTCTACGGTCAGGGCGCCGGAAGCCTGCCCACGGGCAACGCCATCGTCCAGGACGTGCTCGACTGCGCCACGGGCGCGCGGAGGCCGTCCTACGACTTCTCGCGCGAGCTCGCGTACGACCCCACGCTGCTGCGGGCGGACTACGTGTTTCGCACCACGGCCGAGCTCGACGGCGAGGAGCCCCTCGGCGAGGGCGTCTACCTCGTTCGCGACCTCACCGCCGAGGGGGCCCGGGCAATTCTCTCCGAGGCCCTCCTCGCCGACCCCACCTCGTTCATGGCCGCGATGATGACAAAGGTGACAGGGTAGTTTGTCATCATCTGCCGGGTTTTTGCTCGGGCCGCATCCAGAAAGGATGAGTTTTCCTCATGATAAAGATTGCCAAGTTCGGCGGGTCGTCCGTCGCGTCCGCCGAGCAGTTCCGCAAGGTCAAGTCCATCGTCGAGGCAGACCCCGACCGCCGCTTCGTGGTGGTCTCAGCGGCGGGCAAGCGCTTCTCGGCGGACAACAAGATTACCGACCTCCTGCTGCTCGTGAACGCGCACATCCAGTACCACGTGGACTGCACCGCCCTTCTCGCCGACATCGAGCAGCGCTTTGTCGACATTGCCGAGGAGCTTGGCCTCAAGTGGCCCGTGCACGAGAAGTTTGAGCTCTTTGCCAAGAACATCAAGAAGCACTCGCCCGAGTACGTGGTCTCCCGCGGCGAGTGGTTCACCGCGCACCTCATGGCCGAGTACCTGCAGATGCCGTTCGTGGACGCCGCCGACGTGGTGGTCTTTCACCACAACGGCGAGGTGGACATGGAGCGCACCGCCGTGCGCCTCAAGGACGTGATGGTGCGCCAGGGCTCCTTTGTGCTGCCCGGCTTCTACGGTGCCACGGTGGACGGCCAGATCAAGCTCTTCCAGCGCGGCGGCGGCGACATCACGGGCGCCATCCTCGCGCGCTGCATCGACGCCGGCCTCTACGAGAACTGGACCGACGTCTCGGGCTTCCTCTCTGCCGACCCGCGCATCGTGGAGAACCCGCGCTCCATCCGCCGCATCACCTTTGACGAGATGCGCGAGCTCTCCTACATGGGCGCCTCGGTCCTGCAGGAGGAGGCCATCTTCCCGGTGCGCGAGGTCAACATCCCCATCCAGATCAAGAACACCAACCGTCCGGCCGATGAGGGCACGATCATTCGCGAGAAGGCTCGCGCCGGTGAGGACGAGCACCTCATCACGGGCATTGCCGGCAAGCGCGACTTCATCTCGGTGCACGTGAAGAAGGCGCACATGTCCAACGAGGTCGGCTTTGTGCGCCGCGCCCTCTCCATTCTGGAGCGCTACGGCGTCTCCGTGGAGCACATCCCCACGGGCGTCGACTCGTTCTCCGTGGTGGTCAACGGTGCCGACGTGAAGGACTCGATCTACTCCATCGTGACTGACATCCGCCGCGAGCTTGAGCCGGACGACATCACGATGGTGGACAAGCTCGCGCTCATCTCCGTGGTGGGCCGCAACATGTCCAAGCGAAGCGGTACCTCGGGCAAGATCTTCGGCGCGCTCGGCGAGGCCGGCGTCAACATCCGCATGATCACGCAGAGCTCGCAGGAGATCTCGATCATCATGGGCGTCAACAACGAGGACTTCGAGCGTGCCATCCAGGTCATCTACAACCGCTTCGTCCGCGACGAAATGGTCACCGCCAGCTAGTCTGCAATTTGGGGACGTGTTATTTCTCTCAGAGAAAATGGGACAGGTTATTGCGAGCCCCGCGCAAGAGAAAGGAAACGCCATGAGCGAGAAGACCGTTGCCATCCTGGGTGCCACGGGCGTCGTTGGCCAGCAGATGCTCCAGTGCCTCGAGGAGCGCAACTTCCCGGTGGGGCGCCTCGTGCCGCTTGCCTCCGAGCGTTCCGTGGGCAAGCCCGTGAGCTTTCGTGGCGAGGACGTGCCGTGCCAGCTCGCCGCGGCAGACGCCTTTGAGGGCGTGGACATCGTGCTTGGTGCGGCGGATGACGCCACCGCCCGCGCGCTGCTCCCGGAGGCCGTGAGGCGCGGCGCCGTGTGCGTGGACAACTCTCACGCCTTCCGCCTGGACCCCGACGTGCCGCTCGTTGTGCCGGAGGTCAACGCCGCGGACATTGCGGCCCATCACGGCATCATCGCCAACCCCAACTGCGCCACGATCATTGGCCTGGTGCCCGTGTGGCCGCTCCACCAGGCGGCGGGCCTCACGCGCCTCATCGTCTCCACCTACCAGGCGGCCTCCGGTGCCGGCAAGCCGGGCCTCGACGAGCTGGTGCGCGAGATTCGCTGCGTGGCCGCCGGCGAGCCCGTGGGTGAGAGCAAGCCCTTCCAGTACCAGCTCGCGGAGAACCTCATCCCGCAGATCGGCGGCTTCAACGAGGAGGGCTACACCTCCGAGGAGATGAAGATGCAAAACGAGGGCCGCAAGATCATGCATCTGCCCGAGCTGCGCGTGAACTGCACGTGCGTGCGCGTGCCCGTGGTGCGCTCGCACTCCGAGTCCATCACGTGCGAGTTTGAGCGCACGCTCTCCGTGGAGGAGGCGCGCGCGATCCTGGAGGCGGCGCCGGGCGTGAAGGTGGTGGACGATCCTGCGGCGAGCCGCTACCCGATGCCGCTCGAGACCTCCGACCAGGACCTCATTTGGGTCGGACGCCTGAGGCGCGACCTCTCTGCGCCGGAGGGCGTGAGCTCGCTCACGTTCTGGTGCTGCGGCGACCAGATTCGCAAGGGCGCGGCCACCAACGCGGTGCAGATCGCAGAGTACCTGGTATAGAGGCGAGTGCGACAAGAAGAGCGTGCGGTTGGCGCGGGGTCGAGGTTCTTCTCGGTCCTGCGCTTTTGTCGGCGGTGGACCCGCGCGAAACTGCTTGGTTTTGGGCAAAAGGTTTGATGGCGGAACCGTCTCTTGAGCCTGGTAAGAGCTCGTCCGTCTTCATCAACTGGGCATTTCTCGCGGCGAGAAGAACCTGGGGCTCTTCTGATGGCTGCCGATATAAAAGGTGTTGCCCAAAACAGGACAGAGTCTCACGAAACAGCCCTCCCGGCTGACGCGCGGGAGGGCCAAAACCCAAAAGTTGCCATTTTGTACTAGACGAGGCGTGAGAGACGGGGCTCGTGCCCATCGACTAGAAGCTCGCAAGAACCTCTGGCGTCATCCGCTCCGCTACGGCCACGGCAATCTCCGCCGCACTCACGATGTCCTCCGGCGCGCAGATCGACGTTCCGGCATGGATGTAGCGGCAGGGGATGCCCGCCACCACGCTCGGCACGTCAAGCTGGTGCAGGATGCCGGCGTTGGTGCCGCCGCCCTCGCGCACGGAGGTCTGCGCAGGCAGGCCTTGCTCGGCAGCCACGCCAAGAACAAAGCGCTGGTAGCGCGGGTTGGTAATCATGCAGACGTCAAAGTAGCGATACATCGGCCCCTTGCCCAGGGCGGCGCCGACCTCGTCTGCGGGCGTGAAGGTGTCATCTGCCGGGCAGCCCTCGAAGAGGTACGCCGCCGCGGGAGAGAAGTGCCGTGCCGCCGCGGCCACCCCGCGCTCGCCGACCTCCTCCTGCGCTGAGATCGAGGCCACCACGTCAACGGGCAGGTCGTCGCAGGTGGCGAGCTCGCGCAGCGCCAGGAGCATGGAGCACACGCCCGCGCGGCAGTCGAACGCCTTGCCAAACGCCACGCCGCGCTCGGCATCGAGGGAGAACGTGGTGTCCGGCACAAACGGCTCGCCCATGCCCATGTGGAAGCGCTCGACGGCCTCCTCGCGCGAGCGGGCGCCAACGTCGAGAATCATGCCCGCCTTGCCGGAGGCGCGCTCGGCCTCGGTCCAGAAGTGCGGGGGCTTCACGCCAATGACGCCGCGCACCCAGGAGCCGTCGGTCGCGCGCACCCACACGCCCTGGCCTGCCAGCGTGCCGGGGGAGAAGTGCCCCAGCTGCACAAAGCTCATCGTTCCGTTGGAGAGCACCGCCTTGACCATGCCGCCCACCTCGTCGCCGTGGGCGTCCAGCATGAGCACGGGCTTCTTTCCGGTGAAGTTTCGCGGTGTGACGAGCCCGTCGCGCAGCGTGTTCTCGTCAAAGGTTGCCCAGCCCGCGCAGAACTCGCGCGCCACGGCCAGCGTCTCGTCCTCAAAGCCGGACGGCGCCTTGGCGTTGGAGAGCGCGCCGAGAAGTGCTGCGAGCTCGTCGTTGTTGACGTTCATGGGAGTCCTTTCGTCGAATGTGCACGGGACAGTATAGTCCGTCGGCTTTTGAATTCGGGTTGTGACACAATCAGCTCAAATGCGGTGGTTGAGAGGCGAGAAGAGCGGAGGGTCCATGAGCGCCAGCGTACCCGACTGGGCTGCGTGGGGAAGCCTTGCCGAGGAGCAGCTGGCCAGTGAGGCTGAGGCGTTGCTGCGCGAGAGCCGAGTCCGGCCGGTGGACCGTGCTCGTGTGGAGGCGTTGCTCGAGCTTTACGGGCAGAGCTACGAGACGTTGCCTAGCCATATTCGCCGTATCGTGGGCGAGATTGAGGTTGTGGACTAGCTGGTTTCCCCATTTCTGACAGTCACCTAGATAGGTGACTGTCAGATTGGATAAAAGCTCCTTGCTGGTCGTCTTGGGCTACTCATTCTGTGGCGATATAACGTTTGGAGGTCAGTCACATGCGCATATGGAAGGACCCGAGCGGTAACCTCGTGGACGACCAGCGTCTCCTTGCATACGTGAGCGCTCATGGCAGCTCACTGAGGACCTTGTCCTTAAGGCTCATGAGCTCCTGACCTATGGTACCTATGACGAGCGGCATTGAAGGGGCGGGGAAAGGCCCGGCTCGTACAAACGAGGCGACTACGTTGTTGGCGCGAAGGCTGTCGGCGCTGACGCGGTGGATGTTCCAGACCTTGTGCGGGACCTTCTCGATGATGTGACAGCCTGCCTCTCCAATGACGGTCGCGCCCTTACCGTGGCGGCCTACTTTCATGCCTCGCTTGCCATCATTCACCCGTTTGCCGATGGCGACGGGCGGGTAGCTCGCCTGCTCATGAACATGGTCCTTCTCGCTATGAACCATCCTCCAGTGGCAATCAGGGAGCAAGACCGGATGGCGTACTATGGAGCGCTTGACGCCTTTCACGACGAGGGTGACCTCGAGCCCTTCAAGCAGTTCCTCATGACCGAGTGCCTTCTCTCGTGGAAAAGTCTCCCATCGCTGCAATAGAGGTGTCCCCGCCCCTCCACCGAGCCCCGCCCGCCTCTGACGGAGTGGTTGGCGTGACGTTGTCCTTCTCGGCATAGAATGCCCCAAAGGACATAAGCGACGGGAGGTGCCCCATGGCCAACCTGCTTAAGGAGCGTTACGACAACCTCGTTGCCACCTGGGTGGCGCTTCCCGAGGAGCGTCGCGAGAGCCTCCTGGACGACTTTGTGCTCGACTACGTCTACAACTCCGAGAAGATCGAGAACGATGAGCTCACCTTTGAGACGGTGCGCCAGATCGTGGAGACGGGCGTCGTCTCCGGCTACACCGGTGAGGTCCAGGTGCTCGTGGAGGCGCGCAACCTCAAGATCTCCTGGGATCTGGCACGCACCAAGCTTGCGGAGGACGTCTGCCTCTCTGAGGAGCTCATCCAGGAGGCCCAGGGGCTCGTGACCATGGGAACATACAAGGAGAAGCTCCTGCTGGCGGGCGAGCGGCCGGGCACGTTCAAGCTGGAGAACTACACGGGCGGCCCGGCGAGCATCGGCATCCCGGCGGTTGAGGTGCCGCATGCGGTGGGCGTCCTTGCGGACGACGTGAACTCGTATCTGGAGGAGGGTCGGCGTCACCTCACCATTGCCGCCTACCTCCATGCGCGGCTCTTTGAGATTCACCCCTTTGCGGACGGAAACGGGCGCACGGCGCGCCTGCTCATGAACGGGGTGCTCCTCGCCATGGGGATGCCGCCCATCGTGATTCGCTCGCAGGACCACGGCGCGTATCACGCCGCGCTCGACGTCTTCCACCTGGAGGGCGACATAAGCCCGTTCCGCCGGTTCCTGCGCAACGAGACCCTGCTCACGTGGGAGGGACTGCTCGACTGACCTCGCCGTCGCGGCGTGCACGGGTGGGGGCGAGAAGGACGTCAGGAGGGAAGTCTTCACGTGTTTTTCTCGCTTGCCAAAAAAGTCCTTGCATCGCGCCACGGGGTTTTGCATAATAGTCGAGCTGCTTGAAGAGGTGGCCAAAAATGGTGGGTGTAGCTCAGTTGGTAGAGCGACGGACTGTGGCTCCGTAGGTCGAGGGTTCGAGACCCTTCGCCCACCCCATTTAATCGAATACGGATCGTTAGCTCAGCTGGTAGAGCAGGGGACTCTTAATCCCAAGGTCCAGGGTTCGAACCCCTGACGATCCACCATCGAATGAGAGAGCCGGGCACAGCGCCCGGCTCTTTTTGTGTTTGAGCAACATGTTATCCTGCGGATGATGACAAAGGTGATGACAAAGGTGACAGGGTAGGTTGTCACCATCAGTAACCTCCTGGGAGAGCAGGTCACTCTGGGCGGGGAAGCCCGAGGAGACGCCGTACTTCTCCGGGTTGTAGGGCTGGTGGTTCTCCATGGACAG